>NZ_WKDB01000027.1:0-79804 GCF_021606215.1 Pseudomonas sp. PA-5-4B
CATGATCAAACTCTTCAGTTCAAACATCTTTGGGTTTTTAAGAAACCCTAAACTTGGCTCAGCAATCGTTGGTTACATCTTTGATTTCTCGCGGAGTAACTTGTGATGCTGATAATCTTGTTGACTACCAGTCTGACTCCACAAGCACCCACACGAATTGCTTGATTCAGTTGTTAAAGAGCGGTTGGTTAAGATCTTTCGTCTCAACCGAGGCGCGCATTCTACAGCAGCCTCATTTGCTGTCAAGTGATTATTTTCAGAAGCTTTCGAAGAATTCTTCAACAACTTCAACCACTTGCGCTTACGATCTCTCGTTAGCGGGAGGCGAATTCTACAGCGTTACACGCTGCTGTCAACACCTCTTTTTCAACTTCCTTTTGGCTTCGATGAACTGAAGCAACTTGCTGCCGAAAACTTCGCAACTCGTTGTTTACCAAGGAGTTTTCCGTTTCGACTGCGCCGGAAGTGGGGCGAATTATAGACAGATATAAAACGCCGTCAATCCTTAATTACGCTTTTGTCGCAGAAAGTGGTTTTTTCGCAATAAGACGGGGAATCCGGCGCATCACTGGCGGAATCCGCAGCACTAGCAGCAGCGCGCCTATAGATGCATAGATCGCCCATTCCTTCAGGTCGGCCCGCACAATCCACAACATGTGCAACAAACCAAGCCCAAGAATCACGTACACCAGGCGATGCAGCTTCTTCCAACGGCTACCCAACCGGCGCTGGCTATAACGATTGGACGTTACTGCCAGCACCAATAAGCCAAGGAACCCCAGCGCACCGACAATAATGTAGGGCCGCTTACGCAGCTCGACGCCGAACTGCGACCAATCCAGCCCGAGGATGAATACGCAGTACGCAGCCAGGTGCAGTGCCACATACGCAAAACACCACAACCCCAGCTGCCGACGCACGGCAATCCACCCTGCCCACCCGCTGAGTTTCTGCAACGGCGTCATACCTAGCGTTACCAGCAACAGGATCAGGGTCCCAAGCCCCAACCGATCCATCAACACTTTGCCTGGATCAGGCCCGAGCACAGAGCTCCACGCCTCATACAGCCAGAAAAATGGCCAGATCGCCGCGGCTATAAAGACGCCAATACGCCAGATCGGATAACGCATCAGTAGTTCTTCCGCAGGTCGAGGCCCGTATAGAGAGAAGCGACCTCATCCGAATAGCCGTTGAACATCTGCGTCTCTCGCACATTCGGGCTGAACAGACCGCTCGGCAAACGACGCTCACGCGCCTGGGTCCAGCGAGGATGGTCGACGGTCGGGTTCACATTCGCGTAGAACCCATACTCATTGGCCGCAATGCTTTGCCAAGTCGTCTTTGGCTGCTCGCTGACCAGGCTGATCCGCACAATCGACTTCACGCTCTTGAAGCCGTACTTCCACGGCACTACCAGACGCAGTGGTGCACCGTTCTGGTTCGGCAACTCCCGCCCATACATACCCACAGCCAGGATCGCCAACGGATTCATTGCTTCATCCAGACGCAGCCCTTCTACATAGGGCCAGTCGATCAAGCCGAAGCTGGAGCGCTGTCCCGGCATGCTTTTGGGGTCCTGCAGCGTTTCAAAGCGGATGTACTTGGCTTTAGCGGTTGGTTCAACCTGCTTGAGCAAGGCTGAAATAGGAAAGCCCATCCACGGAATCACCATCGACCACGCCTCGACACAACGCAGTCGGTAGATACGCTCTTCCAATTGATAAGGCTTCATGAAGTCTTCCAGGGCATAGCGCCCAGGTTTACCGACTTCCCCATCGATCACCACACTCCAGGGTTCGGTCTTGAGTGAACCGGCGTTCTTCGCCGGGTCGCCCTTGTCCGTACCGAACTCATAGAAGTTGTTGTAGTGGGTGGCGTCCTTGAACGGGGTGATGGCTTCGTCTTTTACCGTAACCGCCTGCCATTGGGTGCTGGGCAGCTTATCTGCAAACCAGCCTGGGGCATTGCCCGGCTCGACATCGGCATAACGCGCGGCATCTTCGGCACTCGCCCAACGCGGCAACGCAGTGGCCGCAACACCGGCCAGCGCACCACCGAGCAAGCTGCGACGCGAAAGATAGAAAGATTCAGGCGTGACATCCGATTCATGACAATCGGACGCTTTGGGGATCTTGATTAACATGGCAACTCCGCAGCATTGGAGAACTGATGCACCAATAGACTGCGGAGTATGGGGGAAATTACATTAAGGCAATGTTTTGTCGCGGCGCAGGTGCAGCAGGTATTGAACCGGCCCCGACGCGGCATACACCAGGAACGCCAGCAGCAGAATACGTGGCGGATCACTGAACACGACCGCAAACACCAGCACCACCACCAGGATAGCCACGAAAGGCACGCGCCCCTTGAGGTCAAACTCCTTGAAGCTGTTGTACTTGATATTGCTGACCATCAGCATGCCGGCGGCTGCAACCATCAAGGCCACCAGGAACGACATCTTCGAACCCTGGATGCCGTAGTCACTGAACGCCCAGACGATACCGGCCACCACACCTGCCGCCGCCGGGCTGGCCAGGCCGATGAAGTAACGCTTGTCAGCAGTACCCACTTGGGTGTTAAAGCGCGCCAGACGCAACGCCGCGCCGGCGACATAGATGAAGGCAACCATCCAGCCGACCTTGCCCATATCACCCAGCGCCCAGGCAAATGCCAGCAATGCCGGCGCAACGCCGAAAGCCACCATGTCCGACAGCGAGTCGTACTCGGCACCGAAAGCGCTTTGGGTATTGGTCATGCGCGCCACCCGGCCATCCAGGCCGTCGAGCACCATGGCCACGAAGATGGCGATAGCCGCAAAGCCGAAATACTTGCTGGCACTCGCCGCATCACCCGCCGCCAATGCGCTTTGCGCACTCATGGAGTTGATGATGGAGTAGAACCCGGCAAACAGGTTCGCCGTGGTGAACAGATTGGGCAGAAGATAGATACCACGATGCCGGACCTTGCGACCTTCCGCATCATGCCCTTCTTCGACATGCTCATCGATCGGTAGCAGGCTTTCGGCGTCAGAGGCCTGGTTTGGCTCTTCGGGACGTTCGGTCATGGACTTTACCTTGCAACGGTGTGAAAAGAATTCGACAAATACTTGCAGCGCGTGTTCGCCCGCAAACGATGCAGCTTTATACCAGAACCCGCCTCCAAACGAAAAAACGCGGCCTAAGCCGCGTTTTTTCTGGATACGTACGACTTAGTTCTTGGCTTTGTCGACGATCTTGTTGGCACCGATCCACGGCATCATGGAGCGCAGTTGCTCGCCGATCACTTCGATACCGTGAGCGGCGTTGTTACGACGCTTGGCGGTCATCGAAGGGTAGCCGGTAGCGCCTTCGCTGATGAACATTTTGGCGTATTCGCCGTCCTGAATACGTTTCAGGGCGTTGCGCATAGCCTGACGGGACTCGGCGTTGATGACTTCCGGGCCGGTCACATACTCGCCGTATTCGGCGTTGTTAGAGATCGAGTAGTTCATGTTGGCGATACCGCCTTCGTACATGAGGTCAACGATCAGCTTCAGTTCGTGCAGGCATTCGAAGTAGGCCATTTCTGGCGCGTAGCCAGCTTCAACCAGGGTTTCGAAACCGGCTTTGACCAGCTCAACAGTACCGCCGCACAGTACGGCTTGCTCGCCGAACAGGTCGGTTTCGGTCTCGTCCTTGAAGGTGGTTTCGATGATGCCGGTACGACCGCCACCAACGCCAGCAGCGTAGGACAGTGCCACGTTCTTGGCGTTGCCGGATGCGTCCTGGTAGATCGCGATCAGGTCAGGGATGCCGCCGCCTTTGACGAACTCGGAGCGCACGGTGTGGCCCGGCGCTTTCGGCGCGATCATGATCACGTCGAGGTCAGCGCGTGGCACAACCTGGTTGTAGTGAATCGCGAAGCCGTGGGAGAAGGCCAGGGTGGCGCCTTTCTTGATGTTTGGCTCGATTTCGTTCTTGTAGAGCGCGGACTGGAATTCGTCCGGGGTCAGGATCATGACCAGGTCGGCAGCGGCAACGGCGGAAGCAACGTCAGTCACTTTCAGGCCGTGGGCTTCAGCCTTGGCAACAGTGGCCGAGCCTTTGCGCAGGCCAACAGTCACGTCAACGCCGGAATCTTTCAGGTTGCACGCTTGGGCGTGGCCCTGGGAACCGTAGCCGATGATGGCGACTTTCTTGCCCTGGATGATCGACAGGTCACAATCTTTATCGTAATAAACTTTCATGAGGTTCCTCTATATATCCAGGCCGTAAGGCCATTCGCTAATTTGGGTTAGATGCTGAGTACTTTGTCGCCACGGGCAATCCCGGTGACACCACTGCGTACGGTTTCCAGAATCGAGGCCGTCCCGATCGACTGGATGAAGCTGTCCAGCTTGTCGCTTGTACCGGTCAGTTGAACGGTATAAACGCTGGCGCTCACATCGACGATCTGCCCGCGATAAATGTCGGTGGTGCGTTTGATCTCGGCACGTTGGGCACCCGTGGCCTTGACCTTGACCAGCATCAGCTCGCGCTCGATGTGGGCACTTTCCGACAAGTCGACCAGCTTGACCACTTCGATCAGCTTGTTGAGGTTCTTGGTGATCTGCTCGATCACCTCATCGTGACCAACAGTAGTCAACGTCAGGCGCGACAGGGTCGGGTCTTCGGTCGGCGCCACGGTCAGGCTTTCGATGTTGTAGTTGCGTTGCGAAAACAGGCCGACAACACGAGACAGAGCGCCGGGTTCGTTCTCCAGAAGCAGGGAGATAATGTGCCGCATGATTAGGTACGCTCCGTCTTGTTCAGCCACATGTCGCGCATAGAGCCGTCTTTGATCTGCATCGGGTAGACGTGCTCGCTGGTGTCCACTTGAATATCGAGGAACACCAGGCGGTCCTTCATGGCGAACGCCTCTTCCATCTTCGGCTTCAGATCTTTCAAATCGGTGATGCGCATGCCGACGTGGCCGTAGGCTTCAACCAACTTGATGAAATCCGGCAGCGATTCCATGTAGGAATGGGAGTGACGGCTGTTGTAGCTCATGTCCTGCCACTGACGAACCATGCCCAGCACGCCGTTGTTCAAGCACACGATCTTCACCGGAAGACCGTACTGCAGGCACGTCGACAGTTCCTGGATGTTCATCTGGATGCTGCCCTCACCCGTCACGCAGGCGACGTCGGTGTCCGGGAAGCTCAGTTTCACACCCATGGCCGCCGGGAAACCAAAGCCCATCGTGCCCAGGCCACCGGAGTTGATCCAGCGGTTAGGCTTGTCGAACTTGTAGTACTGCGCAGCGAACATCTGGTGCTGGCCCACGTCGGAGGTCACAAAGGCGTCGCCCTTGGTCACTTCGCACAGGGTTTCGATCACGGTTTGTGGCTTGATGATGCTGCCGTCGCCCTTGTCGTAAGGGAACAGGCCGCGGTCGCCGCGCCATTCGTCGATCTGCTTCCACCAGCTGGCAACCGATTCCTTGTTCGGCGTTTCGCCGATGTCCTTGAGCGCCGCAACCATTTCGGTCAGCACGCTTTCTACCGGACCTACGATCGGCACGTCGGCCTTGATGGTCTTGGAGATGGACGCCGGGTCGATGTCGATGTGGATGATCTTGGCATTCGGGCAAAACTTGCTCGGTCCGTTGATCACACGGTCATCAAACCGCGCGCCCACCGCCAGGATCACGTCGGCGTGGTGCATGGCCAGGTTGGCGGTGTAGCTGCCGTGCATGCCAAGCATGCCGACGAACTGACGGTCCGTACCCGGGAATGCGCCGAGGCCCATCAAGGTGTTGGTTACTGGCAGGTTAAGCAGCTTGGCCAATTCGGTCAGAGGTGCAGAACCGCCGCCCAGAATCACGCCACCGCCGGAGTACAGCACTGGGCGCTTGGCCGCCAAGAGCATTTCTGCCGCCTTGCGGATTTGACCCGAGTGCCCACGAACGGCCGGGCTGTAGGAACGCAGTTTGGCTTTTTTCGGGAAGACGTATTCGAACTTTTCCGCCGGGTTGGTCATGTCTTTCGGGATATCGACCACCACAGGGCCCGGACGACCGGACTGTGCGAGGTAGAAGGCCTTTTTCATGACTTCCGGGATTTCCGACGCGTGCTTGATCATGAAGCTGTGTTTCACGATCGGCCGGGAGATACCGATCATGTCGGTTTCCTGGAATGCGTCGGTGCCGACCATGGTGCTAGGCACCTGGCCAGAAATGATCACCATCGGGATGGAGTCCATATAGGCAGTCGCGATGCCGGTAATGGCATTGGTTGCGCCTGGGCCGGACGTTACCAGTACCACACCGGCTTTACCGGTGGCACGGGCATAGCCGTCAGCCATATGGGTCGCGGCCTGTTCGTGGCGAACCAGGATGTGGGTAACAGCCGGTTCCTTGAACAGTGCGTCGTAAACATGCAGCAGAGCACCACCTGGGTACCCGTAGATATAGTCGACGCCTTCGTCACGCAAAAAGCGGACGAGCATCTCACCGCCAGATAAAAGCTCCACGTTGTTCACCTCTAAAACGCCAGAATACCGTCCGTTAAAAACCGACGGGTCTTAATAGGTTTACTTCTCAACAGAGCATGAGCGACGGTGGTCGCCGACTACGTCAGCACTGACTGAGCAAGTATTGGGATCGTCCCAAGTGTTGCGGGCTTTTCCCACCCAGCGCGAGGTAACGCGTTGCGGGTGTTACAGGTCGGCGCGGATATGCGCCTCATGATCTGCTGAGCGGGCCTGCTTCTGGCAGTCCCGATACAGCGGACTTTGGATTCTTCTGTTTCAGCCCCTTCAAGTCAAGCAATAATTGCGCTTTTTTCCAACTAAGCGCATGAGAACGAAGATTAAAGGGGCTTGAGGAGGGATAAAACTCGCCTGAATGTCGTCAAGCGGTAGAAATGTGCGCAAGACTGCCGAAAAACCCGGCAGTCAGGCAATTAACGAGCGTCGACGATCAATTGGTCGAACTTTTTCAGCGCATTGCGTAAGCCTATGCTTTCAAGCGGGCGATCGGCGTAAACCATCTCCGCCATCTCGAGGATCCCCGAAGCATTGGGCAATGGCAGGTCCTGCTCGAGGATCTGCTTCATGCGCACCAGGAAGATCCATTGCAGCCACTGGTGAAAGTCCAGGGTGTCCACCGAAAACGGCTCGACGCTGCTAAGCGCTTCAGCGCTGGGGGGCACTTCGTCCCACCAACCCTGCACACGTAACTCACGCTCAATCAGCAACAGCTGTTCGGCAATTGCCGGAAACCGTGCATCCATCAGAGGCTGACCTTGGCTTTTTGCCGCGCCTGGGCAGCACCGGCGGCGTCGCCTTGTGCGGCACGCGCGTCACCAATCAAAGCCCACAGGTTGGCTTGCAGGTCGGGGCGACCGTTGGCCAGGGTCAGGCCGCGACGGGCGAACTGCTCGGCTTGCGGCGCGTCGCCCTGGGCCATGCGCACCTGTGCCAGGCGATACAGCACTTGCGGCTCACGCGGCGCCACACGCTGGGCACGCTCAAGGCTCGACGATGCCCCGTTCAGGTCACCACCGGCCTGTTGCTGCTGCGCGGTGGTCAGCAAAGCCAGCACCGGCCCGTCCAGTTGCTCGTCAGCCGACAGGCCACCCGCGTTAGACGACGACGGAATACCGCTCGGCGTGGACGGCGGCATGTTGTAAGTGCCCTGGTTGATCGGCGCCGTCTGGATCGGCGCGGAGTTGGCCGGCCCCGAAGTGCTTGGCCCTGGCGTCCAAGGCTCGGCACTGATCGGCGCCGACGTCGCAGCACCGCCGCCCGGCACCATCACCACCACGCCCGAATCCTGCGGTATGGCCTGAGGCGTGGCTTGGGCAGGACGCTTGACCACGGTCTGACGGAAACCGCCAGTGGCCGAGATACGGTCGTTATTGGAAACGTTCGTGCTTGAGTCCACCACGGGAATCGAACCGCGCTGCACGCTGGAGCAACCGCCGAGCATAACCAAGGCGGTAATAGCTGGAATCCACAACTTGTTCACTTGAAACCCTCTTTGCTTAATGCATCCAGCCCTTGACCCAATCCATCACCGAATCCGCGTCAGCGGGGGCACTGCCACCGCACGCAGCACCGGCGGGTGGCTCGCTGCCGCGAATATACGGCATCTGTACCGCGCCCGGACAGTTGGCATCGGAACCCTGCCCGGTATGCGGATCAATCCAGGCCTGCACGATGTTGTCCGGCTGCGGCATGTTAAGCGGCAACGGATCGGCCTTGCGCATGAAACTGGTCCACACCTGCAGCGCACCGGTCGCACCAGTGAACGGGGTTTTGCCGTTATCGTCGCGGCCCAGCCAGACCACGGCCAGCACATCCTGGCCGAAGCCTGCGAACCAGCTGTCGCGCGAATCGTTACTGGTGCCGGTCTTGCCCGCCAGCGTCAGGTTCGACGGCAGCACGCTGTAGACCGAACGCCCGGTGCCTTCACGCATCACGCGCTGCATGGCGTTCTGGATCAGATAGATGGAACCCGCGTCAAAGCGCTGCTGGATCTGGAACGGGTAACGCTTGAGCGGTTCGCCATCGGCGGTCAGCACACTGCGAATGCCGCGCATCGGGGTATTGAAGCCACCGTTGGCGAGGGTCTGGTACATCGTCGCCACTTCCATCGGGGTCATGGCGCCAGCGCCCAGCAGCATAGACGGGAACGCCGGGAACTCACGGGTGATGCCCAGTCGTCCCAGGGTTTTCAGCACATTCGGCACGCCCACTTCAAGCCCAAGGCGCGAGGTGGAGATGTTGTAGGAATGCGCCAGGCCTTGGTACAGGAACACAGTGCCGTGGGAGCGACGATCAAAGTTCTGCGGCGTCCATACCTGGCCATCCGCCCCTTTGACCGACAGCGGGTCATCCGACAACCAACTGGTCAGCGTGTATTTGCTTGGTTTTTCCAGGGCCGTGAGGTAGACCGCCGGCTTGACCAGCGAACCGATCGGCCGCACCGCATCCAGCGCACGGTTGAAACCGGCAAAACTGGCCTGGCGGCTGCCAATCATGGCCTGCACCTCACCGGTTTCCGGGTTGGTCACGACCATGGCTGCTTCGACTTCATCCGAACCTTTACGGCCGGTCAGGCGTTTGAAGGTGTCGTTGACCGACGCTTCGGCTTTCATCTGCAGGATCGGGTCGAAACTGGTAAAGATCCGCAGGCCTTCTTCGGTCAAGTCTTCGTCGCGGTAATCTTCACGCAACTGGCGTTTGACCAAGTCGATAAAGCCCGGGAATGAACTGTCGGCCAGCTTGCCGCGCGTGGTCACACCCAGTGGCATTTTTTTCGCCGCCGCAACTTGTTCAGCGGTGGCTACGCCTTGCTGTTCAAGTACATCCAACACCAGGTTACGGCGCTCAAGCGCACGTTCCGGGTTGCGGCGCGGGTTGTAATAGGACGGCCCCTTGACCATCCCCACCAGCAACGCGACTTGATGCAATTTCAATTCGGACAAGGGCTGGCCAAAGAAGAATTGGCTGGCCAAGCCGAAACCGTGCACGGCGCGCTGGCCGTCCTGGCCGACGAACACTTCGTTGAGGTACGCCTCGAGAATCTCCTGCTTGCTGTAATGCAGCTCCAGCAGCATGGCCATCATGGCTTCGGTGAGTTTACGGGTGAGGCTGCGCTCGTTGGTCAGGTAGAAGTTCTTGACCAATTGTTGCGTGAGCGTACTGCCGCCCTGGGTCATCTTGCCGCCGGAGGTGTTGACCCAAATGGCGCGGGCAATCGACTTGGGCGACACGCCCCAGTGGCTGTAGAAATCGCGGTCTTCCACGGCGATCAGCGTATCGAGCAGGTACGGCGGCACCTGATCAAGCTTGATCAGGATGCGATCTTCGAGGTTCTTGGGGTAAATACCGCCGATCAACAGCGGTTCCAGGCGCACCACGGGCAACTTGGAGCCATTGAGCGACGACAGTTCGGCAACGTAATCGCCGGAGAAGCGCACGCGCACCGGCTGGGCTTTCTCCAGGCCTTCATAGAACTGGAAGCCACGGGTATTCAAATCGACGGTATTGCCGCTGACAGCAGCGGCGCCGGGGCCATTGCTCACGGGTTCGCGGCGATAGCCCAAGGCGTCGAGTTCGGTAAGGAAGTCTTCCTTGCTCAGCTTTTGGCCGGTGAACAATTCCAACGGGCGTGCGTATACCTTGGCCGGGATGGTCCAGCGCTTGCCGGAGAATTTCTCCTGCACCACGGCGTCGAGGTACACCGCGAAGCCTGCGAGCACCACAAGGCCTACCAGGCTCAGCTTGATGGCCCAGCCCAGCCACGGGCGCAGGCCGCGTGAAGGAGGTTTTTTACGGGAACGGGGAGATCGGGTTCGAGTCATGGCGGCGGATTATACGCACTTTATTGAGGATCAACATGAGCCGGACAGCGGTTTGCACGACCGACCGTAACCGCCATAATGCCGGCCATGATTCCCCCCAGACTTTGAAGGATCGCCCGTGAGCCAGTCCCTGATCGCTGCCCTGCAAAACCCGGCTTTGTATCCCCATCCGGTTGAAGCGTTTCAAGTCATTGAGACCCATATTTCCTGGGTCATACTGACCGGCCCCTATGCTTATAAGCTGAAGAAGCCGATGAACTTCGGCTTTCTGGATTTCACCCAACTGGATGACCGCGGCCACTTCTGCCGCGAAGAGCTGCGCCTCAATCAGCGCCTGACCGAAGATTTGTATCTTGACGTGTTGCCAATCACCGGCAGCGCCGAAGCCCCGCAATTGGGCGGTGATGGCCCAATCATCGAATACGCGCTGAAAATGCGCCAATTCCCGCAGAGCCAGTTGCTCAGCACACTGCAAGCCAATGGCGAGGTTACCAGCGCGCACATTGATGATATGGCCAAGCAGATTGCGCACTTCCACCTCACTGCGCCGAAAGTGCCGCAAGACCACCCTGCTGGCACGCCGGATGAGGTGATGGCACCGGTTCGGCAGAACTTCGACCAGATCCGCCCGTTCCTCAGCGACAAAGCCGACCTGGCTCAACTCGAAGCCCTGCAAGCCTGGGCCGAAGCCAGCTTCGAACGCCTCAAGCCACTGCTGGCCCAGCGCAAACTCGAAGGCTTCACCCGTGAGTGTCACGGTGATATCCACTTGGGCAACGCCACCCTGATCGATGGCCAGGTGGTGATCTTCGACTGCATCGAGTTCAACGAGCCGTTCCGCTTCACCGATGTGTATGCCGACACGGCCTTTCTGGCGATGGACCTGGAAGACCGCGGCCTCAAATCCCTGGCGCGCCGTTTTATCAGCCAGTACCTGGAGCTGACCGGCGACTATCAGGGCCTGGAAGTGCTGAACTTCTATAAAGCCTACCGTGCACTGGTGCGCGCCAAGGTGGCGTTGTTCAGCATGCCGAGCGAGGCCAGCCCGGTGCAACGCGCCACCACCCTGCGCCAATACCGCAACTATGCGAACCTGGCGGAAAGCTACAGCACTATTCCATCGCGCTTCCTGGCGATAACCCACGGTGTTTCGGCCGTCGGTAAAAGCCACGTGGCCATGCGTCTGGTGGAAGCCTTGGGTGCCGTGCGCCTGCGTTCGGATGTGGAACGCAAGCGCCTGTTTGGCGAACAAAAGGTCGAGAACACCCCGCAAGCCGGTATCTACGCCGCCGAAGCCAGCGCTGCCACCTACGCTCGGCTCAACGAAATCGCCGATACCGTCTTGCGTGCCGGCTACCCGGTAGTGCTGGACGCGACCTTCCTGAAAGGCGCACAACGCGACGCCGCCGCCAGGATTGCCGAGGCAACGGGCGCGCCCTTCCTGATCCTCGATTGCAACGCACCGCAAGCCGTTATCGCCAGCTGGCTGGCGCAACGTCAGGCGGATAAAAACGATCCTTCCGACGCGACGCTCACCATTATCGAAGAACAACAGGCCAACCGTGACCCGCTGACCGCCGAAGAGCTGCTGCTGAGCAAACGCGTGGAAACCAACGAAAGCGGCACACTCGACGCTCTGGTAGCGCACATTCGCCAGCGCCTGCCCGGTCTGTAAGAAATATTTCTTGGTCGTGTCACCGATCTTCGGTGCACGACCGAGCAATAGTGGCACTATAATGGCGTCATAATTCCAACAGGAGTCGCCGTCATGAGTCAGCCCAAGCTTCTTGATACTCCGCTCTACGCACTCCTGCATAAAGACGACATCCGCGGCTTCAACCAGGAACGCCCCAAAGACGGCCCCATCGACATGCGTGGTGGCGACTTCCGGGGGTTGGACCTGCGTGACCTGAACGCCACGGGCGTGGATTTCACCGACGCCTACTTCCGCTCTGCCGACCTGCGCGGCCTGGACCTGCGCGAGTGCTCGCTGGAAGGCGCCAGCCTGGCCCATGCGCAGATTTCCGGCACCTACTTCTCCCCCGAACTGACGGCTGACGAAATCCTCATGTCGGTCAATTTCGGCACTCGTTTGCGCTACCGCACCAAGTAACTTCATCTTTCGGGCCCCAGCTACGCCTCACGCGTAGCGGCGCCTCCTGCCTGCTTGTCGGCAACACCCTCAAGAATTCTTATAAGCTTTTCAGCCGTTCCTGACCAAAGAACCACGCTTTTCCTACTGAGCGCTACACTCCTTTTCAGGCTTGCCTGGTCACGATACCCACCGCACCATTCGGCCGTCGCAAGGAGGCTTGATGAACGATGAGCTGCAACACCTGAAAAACCTGGGCAAGACGTCGGCGCAGTGGCTGCATGCGGTGGGCATCCACAGCGCGTCCGACTTACGTCGCCTGGGAGCTGTCGATGCCTACCGAGCCGTGCGCACTCGCGGGTTTCGGGCCTCGAAAGTGCTGCTGTATGCAATCGAGGGAGCCTTGATGGACGTGCATTGGAACGACATCCCGACGGAACGCAAGGAGGCATTGAACCGTCAGTTGGAAGCGATTTCAGCGCGTCAGAAAATTTAGGTCTGCAAGAATCCCCAATGTTTATGGGAAATTCGAACACGTGTTTGAGAAAAACGGCAGATCGTTGAAAAACAGATGTTGACTCTCAAATGAGAATCGTTACGATTATCACAACTGGTCGCGAGATCAGCCGATAACTGAAAGACCATTGGTTCGGACTCTCAGATTATCTCCTCATCAGGCTAATCACGGTTATTTGACCCGGCTCTTGCCGGGTCTTTTTTTACCTGTAAAAAAGCCGATTCAGCGCGCAATGATCAACGGATGCCCACGCTCCGGGTGCGGCTGTACCAGCACCTCCAAACCAAACACCGCCTTAAGTGGCTCGGGCCGCATCACCTGCGCCGGCGTATCCAACGCGTGTGGGCGCCCCTGCTCCAGCAACAGAATCCGGTCGCAATAACGCGCCGCCAGGTTCAGGTCATGGAGAATCACCAGCACCGCAGCGCCGCGATCCGCGAAAGTACGTATAGCTTGCAGGGTCGTGTGTTGGTGCAAGGGGTCAAGCATCGAGGTCGGCTCATCCAACAGCAGCGTCTGCCCGGCTTCCCCCGGCCATAACTGCGCCAACACTCGCGCCAGATGCACACGCTGGCGTTCACCACCCGACAGCGCCAGGTAGCTGCGCCCGCTTAAATGGCCCACGTCTGCCGCGTGCAGCGCCGCCTCGATGATTTCGTCATCACGCACGCGTCCGGTCTGATGGGGCAAACGGCCCATGCCTACAACCTCCTCGACACGAAATGCGAAATCCAGCGTGGAAGTCTGCGGCAACACTGCCAAACGTTGGGCACGTTGCGGCCCGCTCCAGTCCGTCAAGGCTTGCTGATCCAGCCACACCTTGCCCTGATCCGGCTTCAGCTCGCCGCACAACGCACCGAGCAGCGTGCTCTTGCCTGCTCCGTTAGGGCCGAGCACACCGAGCACTTCACCCGGCAGCAAGTCCAGGGTGACATCCGCCAGCACGGTTTTATCGCCACGCCGGACCTGCAACGCTTCTACTCGCAGCATCAGGCGCGCCCTCGCAGCAACAAATAAAGAAAAAACGGTGCACCGATAAAGGCCGTCACGATGCCGATCGGCAGTTCAGCCGGCGCCAGCGCCAGGCGTGCCACCAGGTCAGCAAACAGCAACAGGCTCGCGCCCGCGAGCACAGACGCCGGCAACAACACCCGATGATCCGGCCCGGCCAACAAGCGCACCAGATGCGGCACCACCAGCCCGACAAACCCGATCATGCCCGCCGCCGCTACCGCCGCGCCCACACCGAGGGCCGTGCAAAACACCAGTTCACGCTTGAGCCCTTCAACATCAATGCCAAGGTGATTGGCTTCGGACTCACCCAGCAACAATGCATTCAAGGCTTTTGCACGGCGCGGCAACCACAGCGCCACACCGGCGCTCACCAACAGCAATGGCCACAACCGCGAATAGCTGGCGCCATTGAGGCTGCCAAGATTCCAGAACGTCAGCGTGCGCAAGGTGGCGTCATCGGCCAGATAGGTAAACAACCCCACCGCCGAACTGGCCAGGGCGGTAAGCGCGATACCGGCAAGCAGCATCGTTGCAACGTTGGTCTGGCCGTTGCGGCGCCCCAGGCGATAGACCAGGGCAGTGACGCCCAAACCGCCAAGAAACGCGCACAACGACAGCAGATAAGGCCCGAACGCATCCGGCAGGCCACCAAAAAAAGAACCGCCGACGATAGCAATCGCCGCCCCGAGCGCCGCGCCGCTGGACACACCGACCAACCCCGGATCGGCCAGCGGGTTGCGAAACAAGCCCTGCATCGCCACACCCGACAATGCCAGCACACCACCTACCGCCAAACCCAGCAAGGTTCGCGGCAAACGAATCTGCCCCAGGATCAATTCGGCCTGCTCCAGGCCCTGGGCTTCAATCGGTACGCCCATCAGGCGCAAGGCGGCCTTGAGCGTATCCAGCAACGGCAGGCTGACCGGCCCCAGGGCCAGTGAAAGCCAGATTGCCAGAAGGCATAACAGCGCCAGCCCGATAAACAGCGTTTTCGGTTTAACCAGAGTCGTCATGGGGCAGGTTTAGCCTGGGACGGATAAAACCCGGCAGACAATTGCACCAGGCTTTGCGGCAGACGCGGCCCGAGCCCGCCGACCAGCAGGGTCGGGTCCAGCTCAAACACGCGGCCGTTTTTGGCGGCCGGGGTCGACGCCAGAATCGGGTTTTCCTTGAACAAGGCCGCCCGAGCGGCATCGCCAGTGAGTGCGCGATCAGCAAACACCAGCACATCAGGGCTCAGCCCGGCCAGCGACTCCACCGAAAACGGCTTATAGCCCGTGTGAGTCGCCAGGTTATGCCCGCCCGCCTGCTGCAACATCCAATCGGCGGCCGTGTCCTTGCCTGCAATCAGGGGTTTGCCACCTGCATGCCCTAGCAACAAAAGCACACCCGGCGCCTTTTGCGTGGCCTGGGCCTTGGTGACCCAGGCTTGCTGCTGATCCAGCTTTTGTTCATATCCGGTAAACAATTCGTTGGCCTTGGCTTCATCACCCAACAGCTTGCCCAAGTGCTGAAGGTTGCCTTTCAAGGTCGGCAAATCCGGCTCTGCCGAGAACATCTCCACCTGCACGCCCGCGCCGCGAATTTGCGCCAGCACCGTCGGTGGGCCCATCTCTTCAGTCCCGACCAGAACCTGCGGACGCAGGCTCAAAATCCCTTCTGCCGACAACTGGCGCTGGTAACCGATGCTCGGCAACGCCTTGAGCGATTCTGGATGCTGGCTGGTGGTATCCACCCCCACCAGCTTTGACTCCCCGCCCAGCGCCGTCACCCATTCCGATAGCGCCCCACCGGCGCTGACCCAGCGTTGCGGCAGTTCAGAGGCTTGCGCCCCGTGGTTGACCAGCAGTGAGGCAGCAAGCGCAATAGCGCTGGTACTCAGGCGCATAACAGGGTTTCCTTCCAAGGGCGGGGCCACTCAAGCACTCATGGATGTGACAGATAAACCCTGTCTGGCATCGTACAGAGCACCCAATCAGCTAACGGGCGAAGCCGGCATTTGATAATTGTTTGCATTTGAACGTCAAGGCACTTAAGGATTGTTATGAAGCTTCTCTGCCCCTCAGATGCCCTGGCGCCCAACAGCAGCCGTGGTTTTGAAATAGACGGTTGCAAAGTGTTGGCCGTGCGCCGTGACGGCGTGGCGTACTTCTACCTCAACCGCTGCCCCCATCGCGGCATCCCGCTGGAATGGCAGCCCGACCAGTTCCTGGACAGCAGCGCCAGCCTGATCCAGTGCGCCACCCACGGCGCCTTGTTCCTGATCGAAAGCGGCGAGTGCATTGCCGGGCCGTGCGCGGGCCAAAGCCTTAAAGCCCTGCCCGGCCGTGAAGACGCGCAAGGCCTGTGGGTGCAACTCTAGTCGCCGATCATCACGTCCAGGCGCCGGTCGATGATAATTTCCTGCGGCGTGACCCGCGCACCGTAGGCCAACACCTCCACGCCGGCCGCCTTGGCCTCGCGCAGCGCAGCGGCGTAGCCCGCATCGATTTCCACCGCCGGGCGTACAGCGTCGATCCCCGACAGGTTCACGCAATACAACTGCACCGCACGCACGCCCTCACGCGCCAGGTGTGCCAACTCGCGCAAATGCTTGGCGCCACGTTGGGTCACCGCGTCGGGAAACGCTGCCACCGGCGAGCCATCAAAGCCCAAGGTGACGCTCTTGACCTCCACATACGCCGCGCCGTGTGGGTACTCCAGGCGAAAATCGATACGGCTTTTTTCCTGGCCGTAAGGCACTTCGCGCTTCAAGGCGGTAAAACCGTTGAGTTCAGTGATCACCCCGGCACGCAACGCCTCCTCCACCAGTTGGTTGGCACGCGCGGTGTTGACGCATGCCAGCCGGCCTTGGGGGGTTTCGGCAATTTCCCAGGTACCCGGCAATTTACGCTTGGGGTCTGTGGAGCGACTGAACCAGACCTGGCCGCCCTCCACCATGCAATTGAGCATCGAGCCGGTGTTGGGGCAGTGAATGGTCAGCAACTCGCCGGTCAGCGTTTCGATATCGGTGAGAAAGCGCTTGTAGCGGCGGATCAGCCGCCCTTCTTCGAGGGGAGGATTAAAGCGCATCAGCCTTGCCAGCTCCGCAAGCCACGGGCGATGCGTTCCACCGCCTCCTGTAGCCGATCGAGGTTTTGCGTGTAGGCAAAACGCACATGGTGGCCGGCCTGATAACGACCGAAATCCAGGCCCGGCGTAAACGCCACATGCTCGGTTTCAAGGAAATGACGGCAAAACGCGAAGGCATCACCGCCGAACGCGCTGATATCGGCGTACAAATAGAACGCGCCTTCGGGCTCTACGGCGATGCCGAAACCCAACTCGCGCAAGGCTGGCAGCAGGAAATCCCGGCGGCGCCCGAACTCGGCGCGGCGCTCTTCCAGAATACTCAGGGTTTGCTCGGTGAAACACGCCAACGCCGCGTATTGGGCCATGCTCGGCGCGCTGATGTAGAGGTTCTGCGCCAACTTCTCCAATTCGCCCACTGCCGCCGGGGGCGCCACCAGCCAGCCGAGGCGCCAGCCGGTCATGCCGAAATACTTCGAAAAACTATTTAAGACGAAGGCATCGTCGTCGACTTCCAGCACGCTGGCGGCATCGGTGCCGTAGGTGAGGCCGTGATAGATCTCGTCCACCACCAAATGGCCGTTACGCGCCTTGATTGCACTCGACAACCCCGCCAGTTCGTCGCGGGTCAGAATGGTGCCGGTCGGGTTGGCTGGTGAGGCCACCAGCGCGCCAACGCTGTCTGCATTCCAGTGTTTGGCCACCAGCTCAGCGGTCAATTGGTAGCGCACGTCCGGGCCAACCGGCACCAACTGCGCCGCGCCTTCCACCAGCCGCAGGAAATGTCGGTTACACGGGTAGCCTGGGTCGGCCAACAGCCAGTGCTTGCCCGGATCGACCAGCAGGCTGCTGGCCAGCAGCAACGCGCCAGAGCCACCGGGCGTGATCAGAATGCGCTCGGGGTCGACGCTCAGGCCGTAGCGCTGCTGGTAAAAACCACTGATGGCCTGGCGCAACTCGGGCAGCCCACGGGCCGCGGTATAGCGCGTCTTGCCGTTAGCCAGTGCGGCCTGGCCGGCCTGGATAATCGGCTCGGCCGTGGTGAAATCCGGCTCGCCGATCTCCAGGTGGATAACATCATGGCCAGCCGCCTGCAGCTCATTGGCTCGCGCCAGTAACGCCATAACGTGAAAAGGTTCGATGGCGCGACTGCGCGCACTGTAGGGCTGGGCCATTAGCCTTCCTTAACGGTGAGGACAAAATTCGGATTCTACCGAACCCGCGCGGTAAAACATGCTCTATTGCCTGCTCGGTCCTCCGTGATGAACCGGGCAAGCGCCTGCAAAACGACTAAAATCAACATTCGAGGCACGCTATACCCAGCCATGGCGGGCCATGACAGTTTGCAAGCCTGCCACGTTGGGCCTCGACAACCGGGAGTGGCGCACCCCGAATCTATCTGGTAAGTTCGCCCGCTTGCAGCCGCAGGGCCGGCAGGTGTCGGTGACGTTGCAATCCTGCGCAATGGATTAGAAGAGTGAGAGGCGGTCTATTCATGTCCACCCAAGCAAAGCAACAGCAGACTCAAGGCCTCAATGGCTTCGAACCCTATGTGGAAAAAAAGGGCGAGGAGTACATGGGCGAGCCCATGCGCGAGCACTTCACCAAGATCCTGAACAAGTGGAAACAGGACTTGATGCAGGAGGTTGATCGTACCGTTGACCACATGAAGGACGAAGCAGCCAACTTTCCTGATCCGGCCGACCGTGCGAGCCAGGAAGAAGAGTTCGCCCTTGAACTGCGAGCGCGTGATCGAGAGCGCAAGCTGATCAAGAAGATCGACAAGACCCTGCAACTGATCAAGGACGAGGAATACGGCTGGTGCGAATCCTGCGGCGTCGAGATTGGTATTCGCCGCCTGGAAGCCCGCCCAACCGCGGACCTGTGCGTAGACTGCAAGACCTTGGCTGAAATCAAGGAAAAACAGGTCGGCAAGTAACCCTGCCGGGCTGAACGCGACAAACAAAAAATGGGGCGTGCAAACGCTCCATTTTTGTTTCTGGCGTTCAGCGGTTTTCCAGTAGTATCCGGCCCATGACAGCCTCTACCTATATCGGGCGTTTCGCCCCCACGCCCAGCGGCCACCTGCACTTCGGTTCGCTGGTTGCCGCCCTCGCCTCCTACCTCGATGCCCGCGCCAATCACGGCCGCTGGCTGATGCGCATGGAAGACCTCGACCCACCCCGTGAAGAACCCGGCGCCCAGGCGGCGATCCTGCACGCCCTGGAAAGCTATGGCTTTGAGTGGGATGAGGAACTGGTCCGGCAAAGCGAGCGGCATGATGCCTACGCCAAAGTCTTGAACGACATGTTCAACCACGGCCTGGCTTACGCCTGTACCTGCTCGCGTAAACAATTGGAGCCCTACCACGGGATCTATCCAGGCCTGTGCCGAAACCTCGGGCACGATCAGCAAGACGCGGCGATCCGCCTGCGCGTTCCGGAGCTGGAGTATCACTTTACCGACCGCGTGCAAGGCGAATTCCGACAGCACCTGGGCCGTGATGTGGGCGATTTCATCATCCGCCGTCGCGATGGCCTGTATGCCTACCAACTGGCAGTGGTACTCGACGATGCCTGGCAAGGTGTCACCGACATCGTGCGCGGCGCCGACCTGCTCGATTCCACGCCGCGCCAGCTTTACCTGCAGGAACTGCTGGGTCTGCGCCAACCGCGCTACCTGCACGTGCCGCTGATCACCCAGCCGGACGGCAACAAGCTGGGCAAATCCTACCGCTCGCCGCCGTTGACACCCGACCAGGCCACACCTTTGCTATTGAGAGCGTTGCGCGCCCTCGGCCAGCAACCCGGCAGCGAACTGCTGCACGCCAGCCCACGGGAACTGCTGGATTGGGGCATTGCACACTGGGACGCCAGCCAGATTCCGCCCACACTCACGCTGGCCGAAGCGCAATTGAGCTGAAGGCGCTTGCAGCTTGCCAAGCATCCGTTACCATCGCGGCAGTTTTTTAATCAGAGGCCAACATGTACATCTATCGATTGGTCCTGCTGCTGGTCGTCGGGATCTACCTGTTTTCCCCGGCCATCATGGATTGGTGGATCGACGCCACGGGCGCCTGGTATCGCCCTTATCTGCTGTGGTTGATCCTGATCGTCGTGACCTTCATCCTGCAGAGCCAAAAAGATGCCGATGAGCTTTAGCCTCACCCAGATGCTGCTGATCAGCGCCGCCTACCTGGCCGCGTTGTTCGGGGTTGCCTGGATCAGTGAGCGCGGAATGATTCCGCGGGCGATCATTCGCCATCCGTTGACCTACACCTTGTCCCTGGGCGTCTACGCCAGCGCCTGGGCATTTTATGGCACGGTGGGGCTGGCCTATCAGTATGGCTACGGCTTTCTGTCCAGCTACCTGGGCGTGTCCGGCGCGTTTTTGCTGGCGCCGGTGTTGCTGTACCCGATCCTGAAAATCACCCGCACCTATCAGCTGTCGTCCCTGGCGGACTTGTTTGCCTTCCGCTTTCGCAGCACCTGGGCCGGCGCGCTGACCACGATCTTTATGCTGATCGGCGTGCTGCCGTTGCTGGCCCTGCAGATCCAGGCGGTGGCGGACTCCATCAGCATCCTCACCCGCGAACCGGTGCAGCACCGCGTTGCCCTGGCCTTCTGCGCACTGATCACGCTGTTCACGATTTTCTTCGGTTCACGCCATATCGCCACCCGCGAAAAACACGAAGGCCTGGTGTTTGCGATTGCCTTTGAGTCGGTGATCAAGCTGATCGCCATCGGCGGTGTCGGCCTGTATGCGCTGTATGGCGTATTCGACGGGCCGCAACAGTTGGAGTTGTGGTTGCTGCAAAACCAGACCGCCCTCGCCGCTTTGCACACGCCGTTGCAGGAAGGCCCATGGCGCACGCTGCTGCTGGTGTTCTTTGCCTCGGCCATCGTGATGCCGCACATGTACCACATGACCTTCACCGAGAACCTCAACCCGCGCTCATTGGTCAGCGCCAGCTGGGGTTTGCCGTTATTCCTGCTGCTGATGAGCCTGGCGGTGCCGCTGATCCTGTGGGCCGGCCTCAAGCTCGGCGCCACCACCAACCCCGAATACTTCACCCTTGGCGTCGGTATTGCCGCCAACAGCAAATCCCTGGCATTGCTGGCTTACGTAGGCGGTTTGTCGGCGGCCAGTGGCTTGATCATCGTCACCACGCTGGCACTCTCCGGCATGGCGCTCAATCACCTGGTGCTGCCGCTGTATCAGCCGCCAGCCGAAGGTAATATCTACCGCTGGCTGAAATGGACGCGCCGCGCGCTGATCGTCGCCATCATCATGGCCGGCTATGGCTTCTACCTGCTGCTGGGCGCTGGGCAAGACCTGGCCAACCTCGGCATCGTCGCGTTTGTGGCGACCTTGCAGTTCTTGCCGGGTGTGTTGTCGGTGCTGTACTGGCCAACCGCCAACCGTCGCGGCTTTATCGCCGGGCTGCTGGCAGGCATTCTGGTGTGGATGGTGACCATGCTGCTGCCGCTGGTCGGCAACCTGCAGGGTTTCTACATTCCGCTGCTGAACATGATCTACGTGCTGGATGACACCAGCTGGCACATGGCAGCGATCGCCTCGTTGGCCGCCAACGTGCTGATGTTTACCCTGATCTCGCTGTTCACCAACGCCAGCCCCGAAGAAACCAGCGCCGCCGAAGCCTGCGCGGTGGACAACGTGCGCCGCCCGCAACGCCGCGAGCTGCACGCCGCCTCACCGCAAGAGTTCGCCACCCAACTGGCCAAGCCGCTGGGCGCCAAGGCTGCGCAAAAGGAAGTCGAGCAGGCACTGCGCGACCTTTACCTGCCGTTTGACGAGCGCCGGCCCTACGCCCTGCGCCGTTTGCGCGACCGCATTGAGGCCAACCTGTCCGGCCTGATGGGACCGAGCGTGTCCCAGGACATGGTGGAAACCTTCTTGCCCTACAAGGCCGGCGGCGAAAACTACGTCACCGAAGACATCCATTTCATCGAGAGCCGGCTGGAGGATTACCACTCACGCCTCACCGGCCTTGCCGCCGAACTCGATGCCCTGCGCCGCTATCACCGTCAAACCCTTCAGGAACTGCCGATGGGCGTGTGTTCCCTGGCCAAGGATCAAGAGATCCTGATGTGGAACAAGGCGATGGAAGAACTCACCGGCATCGCCGCACAACGTGTTGTGGGTTCGCGCCTGAATACCTTGGGCGACCCTTGGAAAGAACTGTTGCAAGGCTTTATCAACCTGCCCGACGAGCACTTGCACAAACAGCACCTGGCGCTGGACGGCCAGACCCGCTGGCTCAATCTGCACAAAGCGGCGATCGACGAGCCGCTGGCGCCGGGCAACAGTGGCCTGGTGCTGCTGGTGGAGGACCTGACCGAAACCCAGATGCTCGAAGACAAGCTGGTGCACTCCGAACGCCTGGCCAGCATCGGTCGCCTGGCCGCGGGTGTGGCCCATGAAATCGGCAACCCGATCACCGGTATCGCGTGCCTGGCGCAAAACCTGCGCGAAGAGCGCGAAGAAGACGCTGAAATCACCGAAATCAGCGGGCAGATCCTCGAGCAGACCAAGCGCGTGTCACGCATCGTGCAGTCGCTGATGAGCTTCGCCCACGCCGGCGCGCATCAGAACCATGACGAAGCGGTGTGCCTGGCGGAAGTGGCGCAGGATGCCATTGGGCTGCTGGCCTTGAACCGGCGCAATTTCGAAGTACAGTTTTTTAACCTGTGCGACCCGGACCACTGGGTTGACGGCGACTCCCAACGCTTGGCGCAGGTGCTGATCAACCTGCTTTCAAACGCCCGTGACGCAACGCCCGCCGGCAGTGCGGTACGCGTCAAGAGCGAGGCTTTCGAGCACACGGTCGACCTGATCGTGGAGGACGAAGGCAGCGGTATTCCACAGAACATCATGGATCGATTGTTCGAACCTTTCTTCACCACCAAGGACCCGGGTGAAGGTACCGGTCTGGGCCTTGCACTGGTCTATTCCATCGTTGAAGAGCATTATGGACAAATCACCATCGACAGCCCGGCTGACACCGAAAGCCAACGCGGCACCCGTATTCGGGTGACCTTGCCGCGTCATGTCGAAGCGACGTCCGCTGTGAACTGAGACCGTCGAGAGAATTGAATCAATGCCGCACATTTTGATCGTCGAAGACGAAACCATTATCCGCTCTGCCTTGCGTCGCCTGCTTGAACGTAATCAGTACCAGGTCAGCGAAGCCGGCTCGGTGCAGGAAGCCCAAGAGCGTTTCAGCATTCCCACGTTCGACCTGATTGTCAGCGACCTGCGCCTGCCGGGCGCGCCGGGGACCGAGCTGATCAAGCTTGGCCAGGGCACGCCCGTGCTGATCATGACCAGCTACGCCAGCCTGCGCTCGGCGGTGGACTCGATGAAGATGGGCGCGGTGGACTACATCGCCAAGCCTTTCGATCACGACGAAATGCTCCAGGCCGTGGCGCGCATTCTGCGTGACCGTCAGTCGGCTGGCAGTACGCCGGCCGAACAGCGTCCTGCCGGCAAGGCTGCCGAGAAGCCGGGGGCCGACAACAGCAACGGCGAGATCGGCATCATCGGCTCTTGCCCACCGATGCAGGATCTGTACAGCAAGATCCGCAAAGTGGCGCCGACCGACTCCAATGTATTGATCCAGGGCGAGTCGGGCACCGGTAAAGAGCTGGTGGCCCGCGCTCTGCACAACCTGTCCAAGCGTGCCAAGGCACCGATGATTTCGGTGAACTGCGCGGCGATCCCCGAATCGCTGATCGAGTCCGAACTGTTCGGGCACGAGAAAGGCGCATTTACCGGCGCCAGCGCCGGGCGTGCGGGGTTGGTCGAAGCGGCGGACGGCGGCACCTTGTTCCTCGACGAAATTGGCGAACTGCCCCTGGAAGCCCAGGCGCGCTTGCTGCGCGTGTTGCAGGAAGGCGAGATTCGCCGTGTCGGTTCGGTGCAATCACAGAAGGTCGATGTGCGCCTGATCGCCGCGACCCACCGTGACCTCAAGAGCCTGGCCAAGATCGGCCAGTTCCGGGAAGACTTGTATTACCGCCTGCACGTAATCGCCCTCAAGCTGCCGGCCTTGCGCGAGCGTGGCGCCGACGTGAATGAGATCGCCAGCGCGTTTCTGCTGCGCCAGAGCGCGCGCATCAACCGTACCGACCTCAAGTTTGCCGCCGACGCCGAGCAGGCGATTCGGCATTACTCGTGGCCGGGTAACGTCCGCGAACTGGAGAACGCGGTCGAGCGCGCGGTGATTCTGTCGGAGAGCCCGGAAATTTCTGCCGAGCTGCTGGGTATCGATATCGAGTTGAGCGACCTGGAAGACGACGACTTCATCGGCCTGGCCCCGCAACAGGGCGGTGGCAGCAATACCAGCCATGAGCCGACCGAAGACCTGTCACTGGAAGACTACTTCCAGCACTTCGTGCTTGAGCATCAGGACCATATGACCGAGACCGAGCTGGCTCGCAAGCTGGGCGTAAGTCGCAAATGCCTGTGGGAACGCCGCCAACGCCTGGGCATTCCACGGCGCAAGACCGGGGTGGCCAGCGAAAGCTGAGGGCGCGCCCCCACAGGTAACACCCTCAGATGTGAAAAAACTGTTACCGCAGCCTTTTCACGTAACAGAAGCCGGGGCTTACGGTAACGAAGCCCCGGCTTTTTTTCGCCCTTCCAAAAGCCAGAACCAGCTCAACCCCCCGGTTTTGCTGGGCGGCACAAAAGTTGGCACGCACCCTGCTATATGCTTAGTACAAAAACAATAACAAGCTTTGTACAAGACAATAAAAATAAGACGAATCGACTCACGCATAACAAAAACAACACGGCGGAGGCGCAGCTAACTGATTCTTTTGGAGAGGCGTTGCATTTGGGGCTTGCCCCGCAACCAGGCCGAGAACAACAAAAACTGCCCTAAGGCAGAGCCTGAACTGGTTGGATCGTAGATCAGCAACACAGCGACCAAAGCAATCCGTTTGCTCTTGGCTCCCGATTGGGAGTGTCATGAAGGTGAAACTTCATGGCGAGGGCGATCAACAAAAACAAAAAGCCCGCAACCATAATAAAAATAGAGCACGCAACTACTTCTGGGGGAGCTTCGGCTCCCCTTGTAGTTTCCGGCATTTGACCCGCTCACACCCTTCTTTAAGCTTCTGGCTCAAGCCTTGCAGCTTGTTCCTACACCATCCCTCGACTAAATGCTAGAATCCCGGCCCATCATGCGGTCATTCTTCGTTATGGCCGAACATTCCTTCAAACAGTGCATCCCATGCTGAAGAAGTTGTTCCAGTCATTCCGTTCCCCCTTGCGTCGTACGCAACACATTCGCAGCACGCCTGAAGTGCTTAACAGCAATCAGCATTCATTGCAGCGCGCTCAATTCAGCCGCTATGCAGTGAACATCGTCGAACGTTTGCAGAACGCCGGCTACCAGGCTTATCTGGTGGGCGGCTGCGTACGTGACATGCTGCTCAATATCACGCCCAAGGATTTCGACGTCGCCACCAGCGCCACGCCGGAGCAGGTGCGTGCCGAGTTTCGCAATGCGCGAATCATCGGTCGCCGCTTCAAGTTGGTGCATATCCACTTTGGTCGCGAAATCATCGAGGTCGCGACGTTCCGCGCAGGCCATCCGCAAAACGATGATGAGGAAGACACCAATCAGTCTTCCCGCAACGAGAGCGGCCGCATCCTGCGTGACAACGTGTACGGCACCTTGGAAGAAGACGCGCAGCGCCGCGACTTCACCATCAACGCCCTGTATTACGACCCGGTCAGCGAGCGCATTCTCGATTACGCCAACGGCGTACACGACATTCGCAACAACCTGATCCGCCTGATCGGCGACCCGACGCAGCGTTACCAGGAAGACCCGGTACGCATGCTGCGCGCCGTGCGCTTTGCCGCCAAGCTGAACTTCGGCATCGAGAAACACACCGCCGCGCCGATTCGCGAGCTGGCGCCGATGCTGCGGGAAATTCCTTCGGCACGCCTGTTCGAAGAAGTGCTGAAGTTGTTCCTCTCGGGTTATGCCGCCGATACGTTCGAAATGCTGGTCGACCTGCAACTGTTCGACCCGCTGTTCCCGGCCAGCGCCGAGGCACTGGAATACAACCCCACGTACACCCACACGCTGATCAGCGAAGCGTTGATCAACACCGACCTGCGCATCAAGCAGAACAAACCGGTAACGCCGGCGTTCCTGTTTGCCGCCCTGCTGTGGCCTGCCCTGCCCAAACGCGTATTGCGCCTGCAAGACCGTGGCATGCCGCCGATTCCGGCCATGCAGGAAGCCGCACATGAGCTGATCGCCGAGCAGTGCCAGCGCATCGCCATTCCCAAACGCTTCACCATGCCGATCCGCGAGATCTGGGACATGCAGGAGCGCCTGCCGCGCCGCAGTGGCAAACGCGCCGACCTGTTGCTGGATAACCCGCGCTTCCGTGCCGGCTACGACTTCCTGCTGCTGCGCGAAAGCGCCGGCGAGCAGACCGACGGCCTGGGCGAATGGTGGACCGACTACCAGGATGCCAATGACAGCCAGCGCCGCGAGATGATTCGCGACCTCGGCAGCAAAGGCGATGGCGAAGGCACTGGCCCGAAAAAACGTCGTCGCAGCGGCACCAAGCGCAAACGCAGCGCGGCCGACGCCTCGGGCGCTGCGGGCGAATAAACGTGGAACGTGTCTACATTGGCATGGGCAGCAACCTGGCTGCCCCGGACCAGCAATTGCGCAGCGCTGTCGAAGCCCTGGCGCAATTGCCCGGCACGGCCCTCGTTGGCGTGTCGGCGTTCTATCAAAGTGACTCCCTGCTCCCGGGCCAACCGCGCTACACCAATGCGGTCGCCGCCCTGGACAGCGATCTTGCGCCACTGGATTTACTCGATGCCCTGCAAACCATCGAGAACGACCAGGGCCGCGAGCGCCTTGAACGCTGGGGCCCGCGCACCCTGGACCTGGATATCCTGTTGTTTGGCGATCGCCTGATCGACACGCCGCGGCTGAAGGTGCCGCACTATCAGATGCATTTGCGCGCGTTTGTGCTGTACCCGCTGGCAGAGCTGGCACCCGCCGACCTGCAACTGCCCAATGGCCAAACACTTAGCGACTTGCTGGCCGCCTGCCCGTTTGTTGGCCTGGAGCGCGTGCCCCGAGACTGACTCGGTCAATGTGGGAGCTGGCTTGCCCGCGATGCGGGCAACTCGGTACACCCGCTATTGCGCGATGCTGCCATCGCAGGCACGCCAGCTCCCACCCGTAACAGGGGTAACACCCCACTCGTAACAATGCGGTAACACATCCAATTGACTTCCCGTGTCCTCATCACGACTATAGGCGTCCCGCTGCCGCCAACCCGGCGCTGAAGGGCGCAATCCAGGCCTTATAAGCACTGCTCTCAAGACAGTGCGCCTGTATAAACGAAGACTCACGCGCGTTACTCGCTGTTTCCAAGCGCCTGAACGAGGACCCTTTCCATGCCAGACATTACCCTGACCACCTTGCAGAGCCTGAAGCTCAAAGGTGAAAAAATCACCATGCTGACCTGCTATGACGCCACCTTCGCCCACGCCAGTTGCGAGGCCGGGGTTGAAGTGCTGTTGATTGGCGATTCACTGGGCATGGTTCTTCAAGGGAATGACAGCACCCTGCCGGTCACCACTGACGAACTTGCGTACCACACGGCCAGCGTCAAACGCGGTAACAACGGCGCCTTCATCATCGCTGACCTGCCGTTCATGGGTTACGCCACCCTTGAACAAACCTTCCAGAACGCCGGCAAGCTGATGCAAGCCGGTGCACACATGATCAAAGTCGAAGGCGCGGTATGGCTGGCGGAGTCGATCCGGCTGCTGGCTGAGCGCGGCGTTCCAGTGTGCGTGCACATGGGCCTGACGCCGCAGTCGGTGAACATCTTCGGCGGCTACAAGGTGCAAGGCCGCAATGAAGCCCAGGCGCGCCAGATGCGTGCGGATGCCATTGCCCTGGAGCAAGCCGGCGCCGCGATGATCCTGCTCGAATGCGTGCCCAGCGAACTGGCGGCAGAAATTACCCAGGCAGTCAAAGTGCCGGTGATCGGCATTGGCGCAGGCTCGGCCACCGACGGCCAAGTGCTGGTGGTACACGACATGCTCGGCCTGTCGCTGACCGGCCGTGCGCCCAAATTCGTGAAAAACTTCATGGCAGGCCAGGACAGCATCCAGGCAGCCCTGGCCGCCTACGTGAGTGAAGTCAAAGCCGTGACGTTCCCTGGCGAAGAACATGGGTTCTCTGCATGAACACCGTTAAAACCGTAAGAGAACTACGCGCCGCCGTCGCCCACGCGCGCAGTGCCGGCAAACGCATTGGCTTTGTGCCCACCATGGGCAACCTGCACAGCGGCCACGCCACCTTGGTGACCAAGGCCGCACAGCAATCGGACTTTGTGGTGGCGAGCATTTTCGTCAACCCGTTGCAGTTCGGCGCTGGCGAAGACCTGGACAAGTACCCGCGCACGCTGGCGGCCGACCAGGAAAAGCTGCTGCAAGCCGGTTGCAATCTGTTGTTTGCGCCCACCGTCGACGAAATGTACCCCGGCGGCATGACCGGCCAAACCCGCGTCAGCGTTCCGCAACTGTCCGAGGGCCTGTGCGGTGCCAGCCGACCCGGGCACTTCGAAGGTGTGGCGACGGTGGTGAGCAAGCTGTTCAACATGGTCCAGCCGGACATGGCCGTATTTGGCCAGAAGGACTACCAGCAACTGGCGGTCATCCGCGCCATGGTGCATGACTTGAACATGCCCATCCAGATCATCGGCGAGCCCACCGTGCGTGCCGCCGACGGCCTGGCGCTGTCGTCACGCAACGGCTACCTCAACGAAGAACAGCGCGCTATTGCGCCGGTGCTCTACCGCAGCCTCAGCCAGATTGCGGCGGCTATAAAAGGCGGCGAGCAGGATTTCGCCAAGCTGCGTGCCGAGCAGATCGCGCAGATTGAAGCTGCCGGGCTGCGCATGGATTACCTGGAAGTGCGCCAAGGCGTGCACCTGCGTGCGGCCACGCCTGAGGATCGGGATATCGTCATCCTCGTGGCGGCCTATCTGGGTGCGACACGCCTGATCGACAACCTGCATTTGACCCTCAACTGACCCCGCCAGGCACTTCGCCTGTTGCCCTGATCGCTGTGCCGGTATAAAAAAGTACCGGCAACAGCGCAGACAAAGCCAAGACATATCGACACGCTAGGTTTAATGTAATCGCCCTGCGCCATTGTTGGCGCTGACCGGACTCAAACGCCTGATGAAAGACTCAACGTTCCGGATTTAGAAGTGTCCTAAAGGCAAGTCCCCGTAATAAAAGGAAACCCGCAGCGATGGCGTACTACCGCACTCCTCATGACGTTACCGCTCTGCCCGCTTGGCAAGCGCTCAATCAACATCGCCAAGCCATGCAGGATTTCAGCATGCGCGACGCGTTCAATGCCGATCCCCAGCGCTTTTCCCAGTTCACCTTGAGCAGCTGCGGGCTTTTCCTCGATTACTCGAAAAACCTGATCACCAGCGAAACCCGTGACCTGCTGGTGGGCCTGGCCAAAGAAGTCAACCTTAAAGCCGCGATTGACGCGCTGTACGCAGGCGAGCCGGTCAACTCTTCCGAAGGTCGCCCCGCCCTGCACACCGCGCTGCGCCGCCCAGTGGGCGACAAGCTGTCGGTCAACGGCGTAAACATCATGCCGGACGTGCACAAGGTGCTGAACCAGATCACTGACCTGGTCGGCCGCATCCACGACGGCCTGTGGCGTGGTTACACCGAGAAGCCGATCACTGACGTAGTGAATATCGGCATCGGTGGTTCGTTCCTCGGCCCGGAGCTGGTCTCCGAGGCATTGCTGTCCTACGCTCACAAAGGCGTGCGCTGCCACTACCTGGCAAACATCGACGGCAGCGAGTTCCACGAACTGACCCAGAAGCTGCGCGCCGAGACCACGCTGTTTATCGTTTCGTCCAAATCCTTCAACACCCTCGAAACCCTGAAAAACGCCCAGGCCGCCCGCGCCTGGTACCTGGCCCAGGGTGGCTCGGAAGCCGAACTGTACCGTCACTTTATCGCCGTATCGAGCAACAACGCGGCGGCCGTGGCGTTCGGTATCCGTGAAGAAAACATCTTCCCGATGTGGGACTGGGTCGGCGGCCGTTACTCGCTGTGGTCGGCCATTGGCTTGCCAATCGCTCTGGCCATCGGCATGTCCAACTTCAAAGAGCTGTTGTCCGGTGCCTACACCATGGACCAGCACTTCCAGAACGCGCCGTTCGAGCAAAACATGCCGGTGCTGCTGGGCCTGCTGGGCGTGTGGTACGGCAACTTCTGGGGTGCGCAGAGCCATGCGATCCTGCCGTATGACCACTACCTGCGTAACATCACCAAACACTTGCAACAGCTGGACATGGAGTCCAACGGCAAAAGCGTGCGCCAGGACGGCACACCGGTGTCCACCGATACGGGCCCGGTGATCTGGGGTGGCGTAGGTTGCAACGGTCAGCATGCTTACCACCAGTTACTGCACCAGGGGACTCAACTGATCCCGGCCGACTTCATTGTGCCGATCGTCAGCTTCAACCCGGTGTCCGACCATCACCAGTGGCTGTACGCCAACTGCCTGTCCCAGAGCCAGGCACTGATGCTCGGCAAGACCCGCAGTGAAGCCGAGGCTGAGTTGCGCGAAAAAGGCCTGCCGGAAGCCGAAGTGCAGAAACTGGCGCCTCACAAGGTGATCCCGGGCAACCGTCCGAGCAACACCATCGTGGTCGAGCGCATCAGCCCACGTCGCTTGGGCGCACTGGTCGCCATGTATGAACACAAAGTGTTTGTACAAAGCGTGGTCTGGGGCATCAACGCCTTCGACCAATGGGGCGTGGAGCTGGGCAAAGAGCTGGGCAAAGGTGTCTACAACCGCCTGACCGGCGCCGAAGAAACCCTGGCTGACGATGCGTCGACCCAGGGCCTGATCAACTACTTCCGCGGTCGTCACCGCGGCTGAGGCCGGTACACCAAGGCCAACGTCCGTTTGGACGTTGGCCTTGAACCCTCTCCCCACAGCGTGCATCTTTATGCCTTGTCGCTAAAACAAGAATAAGGACCGCTCATGTTCGATATCCGCACATTCCCCCGCGCCGATGACGTCCGCCAGGCCGCGCAGCTCAGTCAAGACGAGTACCAGCGCCTCTACCGCCAATCCATTGAGCAACCCGATACGTTCTGGGCCGAACAGGCCAAGGGTTTCCTCGACTGGATCAAACCCTGGCACACCGTGCAGCACTCGGACATCACTACCGGCGCAGCCCAGTGGTTTGCCGGCGGCCAACTGAACGTCAGCTACAACTGCATCGACCGTCACCTGGCACAACGCGCCGACCAGCCGGCCTTTATCTGGGAAGGCGATGATCCTGCAAAGTCCTCCAAAATTTCCTACCGCCAACTTCATCAAAACGTCAGCCGCCTGGCCAATGTGCTGAAAAGCCGTGGGGTGAAAAAAGGCGACCGGGTGTGCATCTACATGCCGATGATCCCGGAAGCCGCCTACGCGATGCTGGCCTGCACCCGGATTGGCGCGGTGCACTCGGTGGTGTTCGGCGGCTTCTCTCCGGATGCCCTGCGCGACCGCATCCTCGATGCCGACTGCCGCACCGTGATCACCGCCGATGAAGGCGTGCGCGGCGGCAAGCCGGTGGCCTTGAAAAAGAATGTCGACAAAGCCCTGGCCAGTTGCCCGAACGTCAGCACGGTACTGGTGGTGGAGCGCACGGGGGCGAAACTTGACTGGGTAGAAGGCCGCGACCTCAAGTATCAAGCCGCCCTGGACGCCGCCAGCGCTGATTGCCCGCCCGAGCCGATGGACGCCGAAGACCCGTTGTTTATCCTCTACACCTCCGGCAGCACCGGCAAACCCAAAGGCGTGCTGCACACCACCGGCGGCTACCTGCTGCAAGCGGCGATGACCTTCAAGTACGTGCTCGACTACCGTGACGGCGAAGTGTTCTGGTGCACCGCCGACGTGGGCTGGGTCACCGGCCACAGCTATATCGTGTACGGCCCGCTGGCCAACGGTGCGACGTCACTGATGTTCGAAGGCGTGCCGAGCTACCCGGACAGCTCGCGTTTCTGGCAGGTCATCGATAAACACCAGGTGAATATCTTCTACACCGCGCCCACCGCATTGCGCGCGCTCATGCGTGAGGGCCACGGGCCACTGCAGAACACCTCGCGCGCCAGCCTGCGCCTGCTGGGCAGCGTCGGCGAGCCGATCAACCCGGAGGCCTGGGATTGGTACTTTAACGCTGTGGGCGAGCAGCGCTGCCCGATTGTCGATACCTGGTGGCAGACCGAAACCGGCGGCATCATGCTCAGCCCGCTGGTCAGCGCGCAACGGATCAAACCTGGCTGCGCGACCCAACCGATGTTTGGCGTACAACCTGTGCTGCTGGATGAACATGGCAAGGAACTCAGCGGTGCCGGCAGTGGCGTGCTCGCTATCAAGGCCAGTTGGCCGGGGCAAATCCGCAGCGTCTACGGTGACCCGCAGCGCATGCTCGACACTTATTTCAAACCCTATCCCGGCTACTACTTCACCGGCGACGGTGCGCGCCGCGATGAGGATGGCGACTACTGGATCACCGGCCGCATCGATGACGTGATCAACGTGTCCGGCCACCGCATCGGCACCGCCGAAGTGGAAAGCGCGCTGGTGCTGCATGATCAAGTGGCCGAAGCCGCTGTGGTCGGTTACCCCCACGACGTCAAAGGCCAGGGCATCTATGCGTTTGTCACCCCAATGAATGGCGTCGAGCCCAGCGATGAGCTGAAAAAACACTTGCTGGCGCTGGTCAGCAAGGAAATCGGCAGCTTTGCCAAGCCGGAACTGATCCAATGGGCGCCGGCCTTGCCGAAAACCCGCTCGGGCAAGATCATGCGACGCATTTTGCGCAAAATCGCCTGCAACGAACTCGACAGCCTCGGCGACACCTCGACCCTGGCCGACCCGAGCGTGGTGGACGGCCTGATCGATAAACGCCTGAACCGATAGGAGCCACCCAGAGTCGCCATGGAATTTATCCGCAGCCGTATCGAAACCCAGTTGATGAGCCTCACCGGCTTGTCACTCGGCCAACTGGACCTGGAAAACCCCAAGGGCGACCCCGGCCTGTTCGGGCCGGACTCTGTGAGCTGGCAGGTGCATGGCGACTTCAGCAGCATGCTGATCGGCGGCATCAGCGCGTTGATGCTGCAAGCCTTGCACCCGCTGGCCCTGGCCGGCGTGTGGGACCATTCCAACTTTCGCCAGGACATGCTCGGGCGCCTGCGCCGCACTTCGCAGTTTATTTCCGGCACCACGTTCGGCTCGCGCCAGGACGCCGAATGGCTGATTGAGAAGGTGCGCACCATCCACCTGCAAGTGGTCGGGCATGCGCCGGATGGGCGAGCCTATGCGGCCAGTGACCCGGAGCTGCTGACGTGGGTACACGTGGCGGAGGTCAGCAACTTTCTGGCGGCACACCTGCGTTATCGCAACCCGCATCTGTCTGGGCGCGACCAGGACCGCTACTACAGTGAAATTGCCTTGGTTGCCGAGCGACTGGGCGCACGGCACGTGCCGCGTTCACGCCAGGAAATTTCCGATTATCTGGCGCGCATTCGTCCACAACTGCTGTGCGACGATCGCAGCCGCGAAGTGCTGCGCCTGCTGGTCAATGCACCTGCGCCCAGCACCTTGGCCAAACCCTTTGGCAGCTTGATGATGCAGGCCGGCATCGACCTGTTGCCGGACTGGGCCAGCGCTATGCTCGGGCAACACCAAAGCTCGATGCAACGCTTGGTGATCCGCGCGGGTGTGAAGCGCAGCGCGCCCTTGCTGCGCTGGGCGATGCGCAACGGTTCGGTGCAACGCGCCCAGCGGCGGATGGGGTTGATGTAGACGGCGGCCCATAGCTGTTAAACTTCGCGCCCTCTTTTACCCGCAAGGCGCGCTCCATGACTCCCTTGAATCAGGCGCTGCGCGCCGCTCTCAACCATCGCCAAGACCTGATCAACGAGTTGCACGTCCAAGGCACAGACTGCTACCGGCTGTTCCATGGCAGCCAGGAAGGCGCCGGCGGCTTGACCATTGACCGTTACGGCCCGCAATTGCTGGTGCAAAGCTTCCACCAGTCGCTACAAACCGAGGAGCTGCTGGACCTGCATCAACAGGTCAACCAGTTCATGGGGCTGGAATTGCAGCTCGTGTACAACGACCGCTCCCGTGGCAACTCGCGCATCGACCGTGAAGACACGGTGTACCGCGCCGAGCCTGCGGCATTGGCAGATCAGGTCGGCCACGAATGGGGCCTCAACTACCGTGTACGCGGCCGCCATGCCGGGCAAGACCCGCTGCTGTTCCTGGACCTGCGCAACACCCGTGGCTGGGTCAAGGACCACAGCGCCGGCAAAAGCGTGCTGAACCTGTTCGCCTACACCTGTGGCGTAGGCTTGAGCGCCGCAGCCGGGGGCGCGCATGAGGTGTGCAACCTGGACTTCGCCGAAGGCAACCTGGCGGTCGGGCGCGAAAACGGCCTGCTCAACCCGCACTTGCCGACCATGGAATTCGTGCAGTCCGACTACTTCCCGGCGATTCGCCAACTGGCCGGTTTGCCGATCACCCAGCGTCGTGGCCAGAAGCTGCCGAGTTATCCACGCCTTGAGCAGCGCCAGTTCGACCTGGTGCTGCTCGACCCACCGGCCTGGGCCAAGAGTGCTTTCGGCACCGTCGACCTGTTGCGCGATTATCAGAGCCTGCTCAAGCCCGCACTGCTGACCACCGCCGACAATGGCGTGTTGATCTGCTGCAACAACCTGGCAAAAGTCAGCATGGATGACTGGCGTGAGCAGGTGCTGCGTTGCGCCGAAAAAGCCGGCCGCCCGGTACGCGAGTGGCAAATCATGACGCCTGGGGCTGACTTCCCGTCCCTGGATCAGCAGCCACCGTTAAAAACACTGATCCTGCAGTTGTAGTACTTTTCCCAAGGAGTCCAGTACTTCGGAACCGAAAACCCGTGCCATACTCCAAGGCACTCTCGTTCTACATAGATGGCGTCACTCATGCCCAAAGGATTGATCCGCGCCGCTGGCGCCTTGTTGACCGCCCTGGCTCTGTACAGCTTGCTGGGCTTTCTGATTCTGCCGGGCATTGCCCTTCGCATTGCCAACCAACAACTGGCCAATTACGCCACGGTGCCGGCCCGTATCGAGCGTATCGAGCTCAACCCGTTCAGCCTGGAACTGACGGTGTGGGGCCTGAAGCTCGGCGAGCCGGGTAAGGAGCAAGTCGGTTTCGAGCGCCTGTACGCCAACCTGCAGATCGACAGCCTGTGGACGCGCGCGCTGCACCTGGCAGACGTACAACTGGACCAGCCGAAGACCGAAGTGCTGTTCGACAAAACAGGCCAGTTGAACCTGGCGCAGCTGTTCAAGCTGCCGCCGAGTGAGCCGACCCCGGTCGACCCGAATGCCAAGCCGTTCCCGCTGCGCATCGACAGCATCAAGCTGGCCGGCGGCTATGTGTACTTTCGCGACCTGCGCCCCAGCGAGCCAATCGAATTTCTCTACGACAAACTCGACTTCGAGCTGAAAAACCTCAGCACGTTGCCCGAAGACAATGCCGACATGACCCTGGTGGCCGCCGGCCCCGAGGGCGGTCAGATCGATTGGAAAGGCAATTTCAGCCTGGTGCCGATCACTTCCGAAGGCACCTTGAAAGTCACCGATGGCAAGATGAAAGCCTGGTGGCCCTATGTGCGGGATGCCCTGCCGCTGGTGCTTGAAGACGGCGTGCTGAACTTCAGCACCGACTATAAATTCAGCCTGGCCAAAGAAACCGAACTGAACCTGACCAACACCGCCGCCAGCATCGCGCCCTTTGCGATCAAGGCGCCGGATGGCCGGCCACTGGTGCGCCTGGAGCGCCTGGACGTCAGCGACACCACGGTGGACCTGGCCAAGCAGCAAGTGGTGGTCGGCAAGATCCGCAGCAACAAACTGGAAACCTGGGCCGCCCGCGAAGCCGATGGGCAACTGGACTGGCAGAAACTGTTTGCCAGCCAACCGAGCAAACCGGCCAAGGAACTCAAGCCTGCCAGCGCGCCTGCAACCGCCGATACGCCAAACGCCCCACCTGCCGCACCGAGCAAACCCTGGCAAGTGCTGCTCAAGGACGTGCAACTGCGCAACTATCAAGTACACCTGGCGGACCGAGCTGCCAAACCGGCAGTTGCATTGGAGCTAGGCCCGCTGAATGTCGATATGCAGAACTTCGACAGCCTCAACCGCAGCCCCTTTACCCTGAAGGTCGACTCCGGCCTGGGCAAGCAAGGCAAGATCAGCGCAACCGGCGAGGTCAACCTCAACCCGGTCAGCGCCAAGTTGAAAGTGAACACCCAGGACATCGACCTGCGCGTCGCGCAATCCTATATCAGTCCGTTTATTCGCCTGGAGTTGCGCAGCGGTATGCTGGGCAGCAACCTCGATGTGAACCTCAAAAGCACCGAGCCTTTGGCCCTGCAGGTCACCGGCCGCGCTCAGGTCGACCAGTTGCACACCCTGGACACCCTCAAGACCCGCGACTTTCTCAAGTGGCAGCGCCTGGTGCTTGAAGGTGTGAACTACCAGCACGGCGACAGCCTGTCGATCGACAAGGTCAACCTGCTGCAGCCGTATGCGCGCTTTATGATCAACGATGACCGCACCACCAACATCGATGACTTGTTGATCCCGCAACCGGCCGACAGTGGCGCCAAGTCGGCAACCAAACCGGCGGCGAGCAAAGACAAACCGTTGGGTATTCATATCGGGCAGATTGCGATCAATGACGGCTCGGCCAACTTCGCCGACTTCAGCCTCACGCCCAACTTCGCCACGGCTATCCAGCAACTCAATGGGCAGATTGGCACTATCGACAGTCGCCAGGCCAAACCGGCCAGCGTCGACATCAAGGGCAAGGTGGATCGCTACGCGCCGGTCACTATCAAGGGCAGCGTCAACCCGTTTGACCCGATGGCGGCGCTGGATATCGCCACCAGCTTCAAGCGTGTCGAACTGACCACGTTGACGCCATATTCCGGCAAGTTCGCGGGTTTCCGCATTCGCAAAGGCCGTCTCAACCTCGATTTGCACTACATGATCACCAAAGGTCAGTTGAAGGCTGAAAACAAGGTGGTGGTTGAGCAATTGCAACTGGGTGAGAAGGTCGACAGTGCCGATGCCGTCGATTTGCCGATTCGCCTGGCCATTGCGCTGCTCAAGGACACTGACGGCAAGATCTCCATCGAACTCCCCGTGACCGGCGACTTGAATAACCCGCAGTTCAGCGTCATGCCGATTGTGTGGCAGACCCTGCGCAACCTGGTGGTGCGCGCAGCCACGGCGCCGTTCAAGTTTATCGGCGGGCTGGTCAGCGGTGGCGGCTCGGAAGACCTGGGTAACGTGTCGTTTGCCGCAGGCTCCAGCGAACTGAACAAAGAGGCCGAGGGTGCTCTGAATACCTTGGCCAAGGCACTGAAAGAGCGCCCTACCCTGCGCCTTGAGATTGAAGGCACGGCAGCGGCCAGCAGCGATGGTCCGTTCATCGCCGCAGATCGCCTGGAGCGTGAATACCAATACAACTACTACAAAATCCTCCAGCGTCGCGGCGACAAGGTGCCAGCCCAGGCGTCATTGCTGGTGGTGCCGGAGAAGGAAAAAGCGCCATTGCTCGAAGGCATCTACCGCACCCGTCTTAAGCAACAACCACCGGCCGAATGGAAAGACCTGAGCAGCGATGACCGCACTGCGAAGCTGCGTGATGGCTTGATCAAATTCTGGGGTGCCAGTGATGTATTGCTGCGCCAACTGGGGCAGGACCGTGCCAGCACTATCAAGGACTACCTGGTGGACAAAGGCCAGCTGGAAGATGACCGGGTGTACTTCATTGACGCCAGCCTGGGGCAGGCGGAGAAAGACGGTCGAGTGGTAACGCCGATGCATCTGGATGCCGAGTAACCCCTAAGGCCCTATCAAAATGTGGGAGCTGGCTTGTGTGGGAGATAGATTGTGTGGGAGATAGATTGTGTGGGAGCTGGCTTGCCTGCGATAGCATCACCCGGGTTTAACTGAATAACCGAGGTGTTTGCATCGCAGGCAAGCCAGCTCCCACACAAGCCAGCTCCCACAGTTGATCGTCAGCTGCCCTGCGCAATCCTATTCCCCACACAATAGAACAGGCCCCGACACAAGTGCCGGGGCCTGTAATGACCACATCCGTGTGGTCGGTCGCATGAACTTTAGAGGTGCATCGGGTGGATAACTAACTCACCCTAAGCCGCCGCCGTCTAGCTCAGACGATTCTTTTAGCGTTACTGAACGGTCAGACCATCAGCCGATACAGATTTAACGCCTTTGATTTTCTTGGTGATCGCAACTGCGGTGTCTTTCTGAGACTGGGTCACAGCAGCAGTCGACGACAGCGACACTACACCGTGGTTGGTTTCGACTTTGATGTCGGTACCAGGAATGCCTTTCTCAGTAACCAGATCGGATTTCACTTTAGTGGTGATCCAGGTGTCCGAAGTGCTGGTCTTGGCTTTGTCGACGTTGTCGGCTTTAGCTACGCCGCCAGCCATCAGGCCGTCAGCAGAAACAGCGGTAACACCTTTGATTTTCTTGGTGATCGCTACAGCCGTGGCTTTCTGGGAATCAGAGATAGCGACGGTGGAGGACAGGGAAACCACGCCTTTGTTGGTTTCAACCTTGATGTCCGAACCAGGAATGCCTTTCTCGGTCAGCAGATCAGCTTTTACTTTGGTGGTGATCCAAGTGTCCGAAGTGGACTCTTTAGCCTTGGTCATTTCACCGGCCGCCAGGGTCATTGGGGCTTGGGAAGTCTGAGCAAAGGCTACGTTAGCACCCATGGCCAGAGTCAGAGCGGTAGCAGTAGCGAGAGCGAACTTCTTCATACGAGTAACTCCTGTTTTATTAAAAGTCTGCAGCGTGTAAACCTTGATGCTGCAGCGTTAACAGGGTTATTGCAGGCAGTGTGCCAAGTCGCGAAATCGGAATAACCCCTTTATAAACAACAACTTATAAAAACAGGCAATTTTCGAAATCGTGCAACTTGCATGAAGTCGATCGTGCCTGCATGCAAGTTGCGGCTTTTAGAGTTTACTAAGCGACTGATTTCCCGCTACTTTCCTGTGGGCATAAAAAAAGGACTCCGAAGAGTCCTCTTTTTCAGCGTAAAGCCTGCGGGTGATTAAACGCCCGAAGCCTTGGCTGCTGCTACGTCCTTGATGGACAGCTTGATACGGCCGCGGTTGTCCACGTCCAGTACCAGCACTTCCACTTCCTGGCCTTCTTTGAGAATGTCGGTCACTTTCTCAACGCGAGCGTCACTCAGCATGGAGATGTGCACCAGACCGTCTTTGCCCGGCAGGATGTTGACGAATGCGCCGAAGTCGACGATGCGCTCAACCTTACCCACGTAGATCTTGCCGATCTCGGCTTCAGCGGTGATGCCCAGAACGCGCTGACGTGCAGCTTCAGCAGCTTCCTTGGTTTCGCCGAAGATCTTGATCGAGCCGTCGTCTTCGATATCGATCGAAGCCTTGGTTTCTTCACAGATCGCACGGATGGTCGCGCCGCCTTTACCGATAACATCACGGATTTTGTCGGTGTCGATTTTCATCGCGATCATGGTCGGAGCATTTTCCGACAGTTCGGTGCGCGACTGACCAATGATCTGGTTCATCTGACCGAGGATGTTCAGGCGCGCTTCCAGGGCTTGGCCCAGGGCGATTTCCATGATTTCTTCGGTGATGCCTTTGATCTTGATGTCCATCTGCAGCGCGGTAACACCTTTGGCGGTACCGGCTACTTTGAAGTCCATGTCGCCCAGGTGGTCTTCGTCGCCCAGGATGTCGGTCAGGATGGCGAACTTCTCGCCTTCTTTAACCAAGCCCATGGCGATACCGGCAACCGGTGCCTTCATCGGTACACCAGCGTCCATCAGTGCCAGGGAAGCACCGCAAACGGAAGCCATGGAGCTGGAACCGTTGGACTCGGTGATTTCCGACACAACACGGATGGTGTACGGGAACACGTCAGCAGCAGGCAGCATCGCGGAGATCGAACGACGAGCCAGGCGGCCGTGACCGATTTCGCGACGACCAGCGCCACCCATGCGACCACACTCACCCACCGAGAACGGAGGGAAGTTGTAGTGCAGCATGAACGGGTCTTTTTTCTCGCCTTCCAGGGTGTCCAGCAGCTGTGCATCACGGGCAGTACCCAGTGTTGCAACGACCAGAGCCTGGGTTTCGCCACGGGTGAACAGCGCCGAACCGTGAGTCTTCGGCAGAACGCCGACTTCGATGTTCAGTGGGCGCACGGTGCGAGTGTCGCGACCGTCGATACGTGGCTTGCCATTAACGATGTTTTCGCGAACGGTGCGGTATTCGATTTCACCGAAGGCCGCTTTGACTTCGCTGGAAGAAGGCTGGCCTTCTTCACCGGACAGCTTGGCTACAACCTGATCCTTCAGCTCGCCCAGGCGCGCGTAACGGTCGGCCTTGACGGTGATGGTGTAGGCGTCGGAGATGGCAGCACCGAACTCGGAGCGGATAGCGCCCAGCAGTTCAGTCGCTTCAGCCTGTGGAGCCCAGGCCCACGTTGGCTTGGCAGCTTCGGCAGCCAGTTCTTTAACGGCCTTGATCACGGATTGGAACTCGTCGTGAGCAAACAGTACAGCGCCCAGCATCTGGTCTTCGGTCAGCTCTTTGGCTTCCGATTCAACCATCAATACGGCTTCAGAGGTACCGGCAACGACCATGTCCAGGCTCGAAGCTTTCTGTTGCTCGTAAGTCGGGTTCAGCAGGTAGCCGGTGCTTTCATGGAAAGCAACGCGCGCAGCGCCAATCGGGCCATCGAAAGGAATGCCGGAGATGGCCAGGGCAGCCGAGGTACCGATCAACGCAGCGATGTCCGGATCGGTCTTCTTGCTGGTGGAAACGACGGTGCAGACAACCTGCACTTCGTTCATGAAGCCTTCTGGGAACAGCGGACGGATCGGACGGTCGATCAGTCGGGAAGTCAGGGTTTCTTTCTCGGAAGGACGGCCTTCACGCTTGAAGAAACCGCCAGGGATCTTACCGGCAGCGTAAGTCTTTTCCTGGTAGTGAACGGACAGAGGGAAAAAGCCTTTGCTCGGGTCTGCGGTCTTTGCGCCAACAACGGTCACCAATACGGTAACGTCGTCGTCAACGGTAACCAGCACTGCGCCGGAGGCTTGACGGGCGATACGGCCTGTCTCGAGGGTAACGGTCGACTGACCGAACTGGAATTTTTTGATAACCGGGTTCACGGTGTCCTACCTTCTTTGTGGCTCTTGGGGGAACTTGTCTTCTTGCGAAATTCTTGGGCAATACCGGGAATCGGCCCGACGCTCGTCCAGGGTAAAACGTGTATCCAGATAAAACTTGAGGCTGGGAGCCTGCCATGGGCCAGCGGAAATCCCACTGACACACGGCAGACAACCAACCTCTAGCGCAATCGCTTATTAGCGACGCAGACCCAGGCGACCGATCAGAGCCTGATAACGACCCAGATCCTTGCCTTTCAGGTAGTCCAGCAGCTTACGGCGCTGGTTTACCATGCGGATCAGACCACGACGGGAGTGGTGATCTTTACCGTTGGCCTTGAAGTGACCTTGCAGCTTGTTGATGTTGTGGGTCAGCAGTGCAACTTGCACTTCTGGCGAACCAGTGTCACCAACAGCTTGCTGATAGTCAGCAACGATTTGTGCTTTTTCTTGAACGTCGAGAGCCATGAGGCAATCCTTTTTTCAGGAAACCACCCAAAGGGCAGTTTCAACAGGCCAGGGACAAATCCCTGTATCTAAAAATGAGTGTTGACCGTGCCTGTTAACAGCCACACTCGTTCGGTCATTCTGACCGAATCAGTCGACGCGGCGCTATACGCCCGTCTTCGCTCACTTCACCGATACCGATAAAGCGACCGTTATGATCCTGTACCCGCACCATACCGAACTTCGGAGCGTCCGGGGCACGTACCGGCTGACCGTTTAGCCAGTAGAACGCGCTGTGCTCCGAGAAGTGCAGCAATGGCCAATCCAGCAAACCGCTGTCCGATGGCATCAGGAAGCGATCAACCGCTTCATTGCCGCCTTCGGCATGTACCGCTTCCAACTCTTCCAGCGTGACCGTCTGGGCCAGGGTGAAAGGTCCGGCTTGAGTACGTCGCAGCTCTGCAACGTATGCACCACAGCCCAGTTGCTCACCGATATCTTCCACCAGGGTACGAATATAGGTGCCTTTGCTGCAGTCCACCGACAATCGTGCGGTGTCGCCCTCACTGGCGAGCAATTCAAGCCGCGCAATAGTAACAGAACGCGGTTCACGCTCCACTACTTCGCCCGCACGTGCCAGCTTGTAAAGAGGCTGGCCATCACGCTTGAGCGCCGAGTACATCGGCGGTATCTGACTGATTTGCCCACGAAAAGCGGGTAAAACGGCCTCGATATCAGCACGACCAACGGTCACGTCGCGAACCTGCAGAACATCACCTTCGGCATCGGCCGTGGTGGTGGTCTTGCCCAGTTGCATGAGGGTTTCGTAACCCTTGTCGGAATCGAGCAGGTATTGCGAGAACTTGGTGGCCTCGCCAAAGCACAACGGCAGTACACCGGTGGCCAATGGGTCGAGGCTGCCGGTGTGCCCGGCCTTCTCGGCATTGAGCAGCCAGCGAACCTTCTGCAGCGCGGCATTGGAGGTAAAGCCAATGGGCTTGTCGAGCAGAATGATGCCGCTGACGTTGCGACGGATACGTTTGACCTGAGCCACCGCTTACTCCTTGGCGTCTTCAGGTGTGGACGGGTGCTGGCTGTCTTCAGCCACGGCGCGCTCGATCAATGCCGACAGGTGCGCACCACGCACGACGCTTTCGTCGTAGTGGAAGTGCAACTGGGGAACACTGCGCAGCTTCATTTCACGGGCCAACTGCATACGCAGGAAGCCTGCAGCCGAGTTGAGCACCTTGATGCTTTGCGCGATTTCTTCGCTGTTGTCCTGCCCCATCACGGTGATGAAGATCTTGGCGTGACCCACGTCACGGCTCACTTCAACGGCGGTGATGGTGACCAGGCCAACGCGCGGGTCTTTGACTTCGCGACGGATCAGTTGGGCCAGCTCACGCTGCATCTGATCGCCGATACGTTGGGTACGGCTGTATTCTTTTGCCATGTCTTGTTACCTGTTACTGCCACACGGTGAAACCCGTGGGGTCTGAAAGCGGCAAACGCCCGGCCTGACAAAAGCCAGACCGGGCGTTGCGTTTAGAGTCCGTACGCTGCGCGGGGCATTTGCATGCCCACACGCGGCGTGGCTCCGGAAGTGCGCGAGTTAGAGGCTGCGAGCAACCTGGACCTTCTCGTAGACTTCGATCTTGTCGCCAGCCTTGACGTCGTTGTAGCTCTTGACGCCGATACCGCATTCCATGCCGGCACGTACTTCGGAAGCGTCATCCTTGAAGCGGCGCAGGGATTCCAGCTCGCCTTCGAAGATAACGATGTCTTCACGCAGTACACGGATCGGACGGTTACGGTACACAGTACCTTCGATAACCATGCAACCGGCGATCGCACCGAATTTCGGCGAGCGGAACACGTCACGCACCTCGGCAACACCCAGGATGTTCTCCCGGACATCGCTGCCAAGCATGCCGGTAAGGGCTTTCTTGACGTCTTCGATGATGTCGTAGATGACGTTGTAGTAACGCATGTCCAGGCCTTCCTGCTCGACGATCTTGCGAGCGCCAGCATCGGCACGCACGTTGAAGCCGAACAGTACAGCGTTGGAAGCCAGTGCCAGGTTGGCGTCGGATTCGGTGATACCACCGACACCGCCACCCACAACGCGCACTTGCACTTCGTCGTTACCCAGGCCGTTCAAGGCGCCGTTCAACGCTTCGAGGGAGCCACGAACGTCAGATTTGAGGACGATGTTAAGCGTCTTCTTCTCTTCCTGGCCCATGTTCTCGAAGATGTTTTCCAGCTTGCCGGCGTGAGCACGGGCCAGCTTGACTTCGCGGAACTTGCCTTGACGGAACAGAGCCACTTCACGGGCTTTCTTCTCGTCGGCAACTACGCTCATCTCGTCGCCAGCGTCCGGGGTACCGTCCAGGCCGAGGATCTCGACCGGGATAGCCGGGCCGGCTTCCTTGATTGGCTTGCCGTTCTCGTCGAGCATGGCACGTACACGGCCGTAGTTCGAACCAACGAGCACCATGTCGCCTTGGCGCAGGGTACCGTCTTGAACCAGAACGGTCGCAACCGGGCCACGGCCCTTGTCCAGACGCGATTCAACCACAACACCACGACCAGGGGCCGATGGAGTAGCGGTCAACTCGAGAACTTCGGCTTGCAGCAGAACAGCTTCGAGCAGTTCGTCAACGCCAGTACCCATTTTTGCGGATACCGACACGAATGGCGTCTCGCCACCCCACTCTTCAGAAGTCACGCCGTGAACCGACAGTTCGCTACGGATGCGATCGAGATCAGCGCCCGGCTTGTCGATTTTGTTCACTGCAACCACCAGCGGTACGCCAGCCGCTTTCGCGTGCTGAACGGCTTCGATGGTTTGCGGCATCACGCCGTCGTCCGCTGCAACTACCAGGATCACGATGTCGGTGGCCTTGGCACCACGGGCACGCATTGCGGTAAACGCAGCGTGACCAGGGGTGTCGAGGAAAGTCACCATGCCACGCTCGGTTTCAACGTGGTACGCGCCGATGTGCTGGGTAATGCCGCCGGCTTCGCCTGCAGCAACCTTGGCACGACGGATGTAGTCGAGCAGGGAAGTTTTACCGTGGTCAACGTGGCCCATTACGGTCACAACCGGTGCACGGGAAACAGCCTCACCTTCAAACTTCAGGGACTCAGCCAGGGAATCTTCCAGGGCGGTGTCGCTGACCAGGGTCACTTTGTGGCCCAGCTCTTCAGCAACCAACTGGGCAGTTTCCTGGTCCAGTACCTGGTTGATGGTGGCTGGAGTGCCCAGCTTGAACATGAACTTGATGATTTCAGCTGCCTTGACCGACATCTGCTGGGCGAGATCGCCAACAGTGATGGTCTCGCCGATCTTCACTTCACGCACGACAGGGCCGGTTGGGCTCTGGAAACCGTGGGCGTTGCGTTTTTTCAGCTTGGCCTTGCCGCGACCACCACGACGGAAGCCATCGCTTTCTTCGTCGGTAGTACGTGGGGCAACGCGTGGAGCAGGCGCTTTCTCTTTGACCGAAGCACGATGCGGAGCGTTTTTACGCTCACCATCGCCACCACCACCGCGACGATTGTTATCGTCGGCACGTGGTTTGTCCGGACGACGAGGTTCGTCGCGCTTGCGAGCGTCAGCTGCAGGAGCTGCGGCAACCGGGGCGGCCTCACGCACAGCTTCAACTGGCGCGCTAGGCGCAGCGGCTGCTTCAGTGGCAGCAGGTTGCGCAGCAGCAGGCTGGCGACGCGCTTCTTCTTCGGCGCGACGCTTGGCTTCTTCTTCAGCCTTCTGACGAGCAGCATTTTCTACTGCGCGACGTTCTTCCAGCTCGCGCTTGCGCTCGGCTTCGATTTCTTCCGGGCTGCGCTGTACGAAGACTTTCTTCTTGCGCACTTCAACGCTGATGCTTTTGCTACCAGCAACACGCAGGGTGCTGGTGGTTTTGCGCTGCAATGTAATCTTGCGCGGTTCTTCCACTTTCGCCTTGTGGCTGCTCTTCAAGTGAGTCAGCAAAGACTGCTTCTCACTATCGCTCACACCTTCATCGGCGGCGGTGTGCGGCAGACCTGCCTCACGCATCTGCTGCAACAGGCGCTCTACCGGTGTTTTGACCTCATCGGCCAGTTGTTTCACCGTGACTTGCGTCATGCACTTCTCTCCTCAGGCCGCGCCTAGTTACTCGAACCAATGGGCTCGGGCGGCCATGATCAACTTGCCGGCACGATCTTCGTCAATGCCGTCGATGTCGAGCAGATCGTCAATAGACTGCTCGGCCAGGTCTTCGCGGGTAATTACGCCGCGCACCGCCAGTTCCATCGCCAAATCCTTGTCCATACCCTCAAGCGAGAGCAGGTCTTCGGCCGGATGGGCGTCTGCCAGCTTTTCCTCAGTAGCGATGGCTTTAGTCAACAAGCGATCCTTGGCTCGAGCGCGAAGCTCGTTGACGGTGTCTTCGTCAAAGCCGTCGATGTTGAGCATTTCTTCCAACGGTACGTAGGCAATCTCTTCCAGGCTGGTGAAGCCTTCATCTACCAGCACCTGCGCCAGGTCTTCGTCGACTTCCAGCTCGTCGATGAAGTTGCGCAGGATGTCACCGGTTTCAGCTTGCTGCTTAGCCTGGATGTCCGATTCGGTCATCACGTTCAGGGTCCAGCCGGTCAGTTGGCTGGCCAGACGCACGTTCTGACCACCACGACCAATGGCCTGAGCCAGATTGTCTGCGCCAACAGCGATGTCCATTGCATGGGCATCTTCGTCAACGATAATTGCCGCCACTTCAGCTGGCGACATGGCGTTGATCACGAACTGCGCCGGGTTATCGTCCCACAGCACGATATCCACACGCTCACCGCCCAACTCGCCCGACACTGCCTGGACGCGCGAACCGCGCATACCAATGCAAGCGCCCTGCGGGTCGATGCGTTTGTCCTTGGAGCGGACCGCGATCTTGGCGCGCGAACCCGGGTCGCGGGACGCAGCCATGACTTCGATCAGGCCTTCGGCGATTTCCGGCACTTCGATGCGGAACAGTTCGATCAGCATTTCCGGCGCGGTACGCGACAGGATCAACTGAGGGCCGCGGTTCTCGGTGCGGATTTCCTTGAGCAGCGCACGCAGACGCACGCCAACACGGAAGGTTTCGCGAGAGATGATGTCTTCGCGGGCCAGCAACGCTTCAGCGTTGTTGCCCAGGTCAACGATCACATTGTCACGAGTAACTTTTTTCACGGTGCCGGAGATGATTTCACCCAGGCGCTCGCGATAAGCGTCAACGACTTGAGCGCGCTCAGCTTCGCGAACCTTCTGCACGATGACTTGCTTGGCAGTCTGTGCAGCAATACGGCCGAATTCGATCGACTCGATCTTTTCTTCGACGACATCACCGACCTGGGCGCCCGGATGCGTTTGCGCAACCTTGCTCGGCCAGGTTTCGATGGCCGGATCATCAAGATCGGCTTCTTCGACGACCGTCCAGCGACGGAAAGTCTCATAGGCACCGGTGTGGCGGTTGATTTCCACACGCAGATCAACTTCGTCTTCAAAACGCTTTTTGGTAGCAGTGGCCAGGGCCAGCTCCAGCGCTTCAAAAATCACGTTTGCCGGTACGCCCTTTTCATTGGATACCGACTCAACAACCAGCAGTACTTCTTTGCTCATCGTACGCCTCGCCTTTCGCAAGCCATTGGATCCGCGGGATCCGCGTCTCAGTCAAAACTGGGAATAATGTTGGCCTTGTCGATCATATCGATCGGCAACAGGAACTCATGGTCTTCTACCTGCACCACGACATCCTGTTCTTCTACACCGCGCAGAAGGCCCTGAAAGTTGCGTCGCCCTTCAAAGGGTGAGCGCAGCTTGATCTTCACTTGTTCACCGGCAAATTTTGCAAACTGATCAATAGTGAACAGTGGGCGTTCCATGCCTGGCGAGGAAACTTCGAGGGTGTATTCAACGGCGATTGGATCTTCAACATCCAGCACACCGCTGATCTGACGGCTGACAATGGCACAATCGTCCACCAGCACGCCGCCCTCTTTATCGATATAAACGCGCAACATTGAGTGGCGACCTTGAGCCGAAAACTCAATACCCCAGCATTCATAGCCTAGGGCCACGACCACCGGGGCCAGCAAGGCCTGCAACTCTTCTAGCTTGCTCGACACCTGAACCCCCTCGTGCATGTATGTGCATGCTGTGCAAAATAAAAAAATGGGCGAAACGCCCATCCTTGAAACGCCGTCGAACAGCGGCGTTGAAAGTGTCCAGCTAACAAAAAGCCCCTTAAAAGGGGCTCCGCTAAAACTGGTTGCGGGGGCCGGATTTGAACCGACGACCTTCGGGTTATGAGCCCGACGAGCTACCAGACTGCTCCACCCCGCGACAAAGCTGGGGCGGAAGTATACGACCGATCCCTTACAGGGTCAATGTAACCTTCCACCTACAAGAAAGCCCGCAACAGCGGGCTCTCCTGATAATTGGTACCGAGAAGGGGACTCGAACCCCTACACCCTATGGGCACAACCACCTCAAGGTTGCGTGTCTACCAATTCCACCACCTCGGCAATACAGCGTTTACAACCTTCTTACTTCTGCTCTTGAGCTGGAGGTACGTCAGTCGCTGGAGTAGCCGACTTTTGCTCTTGAAGCACCGGGACATCATCAGAAGCCGGTTTTGCTTTTGGTACTTCCAACACTGCTGGGTTTGGGAGACCTACCTGAGTCAGCACATGAGCTTTCTCTTTAGCAAAGTAACCTAACCCCAAGCTGGTTATGAAGAAACCGGCGGCAAGTATAGCAGTAAACTTACTAAGAAAGGTAGAGGAACCTTGGCTTCCGAACACAGTATTTGAAGCACCTGCACCGAAAGACGCACCAGCATCCGCACCTTTACCCTGTTGCAACAAAACCAGGGCAACTACGCCCAGGGCAGCCAACAGATGAAAAACGACTACGACTGTTTCCAGCATTTTTTCAGTTTCCCGCGGCGCGACAGATCGCACCGAACTCATCTGCATTCAGGGAAGCTCCACCAATGAGCCCCCCATCGATATCCGGCATGCCGAACAGTTCGACCGCATTGGCCGCCTTCACGCTGCCGCCGTATAGAAGCCGCACACCTTGCGCGACTTCAGAATTCTCTGCCGCTAACTGCGCGCGGATGGCTGCATGCACATCCTGCGCTTGTTGCGGCGTAGCAGTCAGCCCGGTGCCAATGGCCCAGACCGGCTCGTAAGCAATTACTGCCTTTGCAAATGCACCAACACCCAGCTCCTCGATGATGCTGCCCAGCTGACGCGAGACAACTTCAAGAGTCTTGCCCGATTCACGCTGCTCCAGGGTCTCCCCTATGCACAACACTGGAATCAAGCCACAAGCCTGTGCCGCTGCGAACTTGCGGTTGAGTGTCCCATCACGCTCGCCCATCATCTGACGGCGCTCGGAGTGCCCGACAAGCACATAGGAACAACCCGCATCAACCAGCTGACTCGGTGAAATCTCACCGGTCAACGCACCTTGCATGGGTTCCACCGCAGAGTTCTGCGCGCCGACCTGAATCGACTTGCCTTTCAAACCATCAACCACCTGGTTGATATGCAAGCAAGGCGGGAAAACCGCAACATCAACACCGCTAGGCAAGGCCAAGTGACGAAGGCCATTGATCAGCTCAGCGACACTGGCGCGGGTACCGTGCATCTTCCAGTTACCAGCTACCATAGTGCGACGCATGCTGTACCTCGTCGGTCAAAGTGGGCGCAGATGTTACCCAACCACACCATCACTGGCAAGCCGAATTCAGGCGCAAATTTCAGTTACCAGTTTTGCCAGGTCTTCGGCGTGGCCGCGAACCTGTGTTTCGTCCTCGCCTTCGACCATGACACGCACCAGCGGCTCTGTGCCGGACTTGCGCAACAACACGCGGCCACGCCCAGCCATTGCAAGGGTCACACGCTCGCAGGCGTCTTTGACAGCAGGGTGCTCGATAGGGTTTTCGCCACCGGCAAAGCGCACATTCAGTAGAACCTGCGGGCACTTGCGCAGCGCCTGGCGCGCTTGAGCGAGACTCTCTTTGCGACGACGCAAGGACAGCAATACCTGCAGCGCAGCAATAATGGCATCACCCGTGGTGGTGTGCTGGAAGCAAACCACATGCCCCGAGTTCTCTCCACCCACCAGCCAGTTACGCTCCAGCAGCTCGGCGATGACATAGCGGTCACCGACATTGGCGCGTACAAACGGAATCCCCAGCTCGGCCAAGGCCAACTCAAGCCCGAGATTGCTCATCAGCGTGCCAACCACACCGCCTTGCAGCTTGTCACGCTCATGCAGGTCGCGGGCAATGATGAACAACAGCTCATCGCCATCAACCACCGCACCGGTGTGATCCACCATCAATACGCGGTCACCGTCGCCATCGAAGGCAATACCGAGGTCAGCGTGCTCGGCCAGGACAGCAGCCTGCAGCTGCTCCATATGCGTCGAGCCGCAGTTATCGTTGATATTCAAACCATTTGGCTGGGCCGACAGCACCGTCACATCGGCACCCAGCTCCTTGAATACGCTGGGCGCCACTTTGTAGGTTGCACCGTGAGCACAGTCGACAACAATTTTGAGGCCGGCAAAGTTGGTGCTGGTCGGCACACTGCTCTTGCAGAACTCGATGTAACGGCCTGAGGCGTCATTGATACGCGAGACCTTGCCCAGCTTGCTGGACTCAACCACGGTCATCGGCGCGTCCAGCAACTCTTCGATCATCAGCTCGATCTCGTCCGGCAGCTTGGTGCCCTGGCCCGAGAAGAACTTGATGCCGTTGTCATCATGGGGATTGTGCGAGGCACTGATCACGATACCGGCTTCAGCGTGGAAGGTACGCGTCAGGTAAGCGATTGCCGGCGTCGGCATGGGCCCCAGCAGCATGACATCGGCGCCTGCGGCAGACAGCCCCGCCTCCAGCGCAGATTCGAACATGTAACCCGAGATGCGAGTGTCTTTGCCCACCAGGATGCGGCAAGCGCCCATGCTGCGGAACGCCATACCGGCCGCCCAACCCAGCTTGAGCATGAAATCAGGAGTAATCGGGAATTCGCCGACCCGACCACGAATACCGTCGGTGCCAAAATATTTTTTAGTCATAAGTGCTCCATCATTCTTATTCGGCTGATTCTACCGCGGCCAGCATGCGCACCACATCAACCGTCTCGGCGACATCATGCACCCGCAAAATACGCGCGCCCTTGGTCACGGCAAGTGCCGCCAACGCCAGGCCACCGTACAACCGCTCACCCACAGGGCGATTCAGGGCCAGCCCTATCATGCTCTTGCGCGACACGCCGACCAACAAGGGTCGACCAAGGGCGTGCAAAGCTTCCATATGCTTGAACAGGCTCAAGTTGTGTTGCAGGGTCTTGGCGAAGCCAAACCCGGGATCCAGGATAATCTTTTCGGCTGCGATGCCCACCTTGGCGCATTGAGTCATTCTTTGCGCAAGAAACCCACTCACCTCACCAACCAGATCATCGTAATGCGGGCTGTCCTGCATATTGCCGGGTTCTCCCAACATATGCATAAGGCACACCGGCAGTCCGGTTGCCGCCGCCGCATCCAGCGCGCCATCACGCTGAAGGGAGCGCACATCGTTGATCAGCCCCGCACCGAGGCGCGCTGTCTCGCGCATTACTGCGGGAGTCGAGGTGTCCACCGAGATGATCACATCCAGCTCACGGGCAATCCGCTCGACGATTGGCGCGACCCGCTCCAGCTCCTCCAAGGGAGAAACCACGCGAGCGCCCGGTCGAGTTGACTCACCACCGACATCAATCAAGGTCGCGCCGGCCGCCACCATCGCCTCGGCATGACGCAACGCGGCATCCTGCTGATTGAAGCGGCCGCCGTCAGAAAAAGAATCGGGGGTTACATTAAGAATGCCCATGACATGCGTATGGGCCAAATCAAGAACCCGGTTGCCGCAAGGCAACCGGGTGGAGGACAGCGCAGAAGTCATTTCAAACCTTAGTGATCAGCTGCGGGGCCGCCGATTGGGGCTTCAGGACGTTCGTTCTGTACCACAGGCGGGGTGCCCGAAGTACCCGAACCACCTTCCCAATCACGAGGCTCACGCGGTGCGCGACCCGCCATGATGTCGTCAATCTGATCGGCATCAATGGTTTCGTACTTCATCAGCGCATCAGCCATTGCATCGAGCTTGTCGCGGTTATCCGTCAGGATCTGCTTGGCCGTGCCGTAGCACTGGTCAATGATGCTGCGCACTTCGGAGTCAATCAGCTTGGCCGTCTCACCGGAGAAGCTGGCAGCTTGACCGCCGCCGCCACGACCCAGGAACACTTCGCCTTCTTCCTCGGCATACATCAAAGGACCGAGTTTTTCCGACAAGCCCCACTTGGTCACCATGTTCCGCGCAATCTGGCTGGCACGCATGATGTCGTTGGAAGCACCGGTGGTCACACCGTCGAAGCCAAGCGTCATCTCTTCAGCAATCCGGCCGCCATACAGAGAACAGATCTGGCTGATGAGCGCACGCTTGGAGAGGCTGTAACGATCCTCTTCCGGCAGGAACATGGTCACACCCAGCGCACGGCCACGAGGAATGATCGACACTTTGTAGACCGGGTCATGCTCAGGCACAACGCGACCAACAATGGCGTGACCGGCTTCGTGATAAGCGGTGTTCTGCTTCTCTTTCTCGGACATGACCATGGATTTGCGCTCGGCGCCCATCATGATCTTGTCCTTGGCCAGTTCGAACTCTTTCATTTCAACAATGCGCTTGCCTGTACGGGCAGCGAACAACGAAGCCTCGTTGACCAGGTTGGCCAGGTCGGCACCGGAGAAGCCTGGCGTACCACGGGCAATCACGGCCGGAGCCACGTCGTCACCCATTGGCACTTTGCGCATGTGTACTTTCAGGATCTGTTCGCGACCGCGAATATCCGGCAGCCCCACCACAACCTGACGGTCGAAACGGCCTGGACGCAGCAACGCTGGGTCGAGCACGTCGGGACGGTTAGTCGCGGCGATGACGATGATGCCGTCATTCATTTCAAAGCCGTCCATCTCAACCAGCAATTGGTTGAGGGTCTGCTCACGCTCATCGTGACCACCACCCATGCCGGCGCCACGATGGCGACCCACGGCGTCGATTTCGTCGATGAAGATGATGCACGGTGCGTGCTTTTTGGCCTGTTCGAACATATCGCGAACACGGCTGGCACCAACACCGACGAACATCTCGACGAAGTCAGAACCGGAAATGGTGAAGAACGGCACCTTGGCTTCACCGGCAATCGCCTTGGCCAGCAAGGTTTTACCGGTACCCGGAGGACCGACCATCAGCACGCCGCGAGGAATGCGGCCGCCCAGGCGCTGGAACTTGCCCGGATCACGCAGGAATTCAACCAGCTCACCGACTTCTTCCTTGGCTTCATCACAACCTGCGACGTCAGCCAGGGTGGTTTTCACCTGATCTTCAGAGAGCAGGCGCGCCTTGCTCTTGCCGAAGCTCATCGGCCCGCCCTTGCCTCCCGCACCACCTTGCATCTGGCGCATGAAGAACATGAACACGGCGATAATCACCAGGATCGGGAAGCTCGCTACCAATAGCTGAGTCCAGATGCTCTGCTGTTCAGGCTGCTTGCCTTCAACCACTACGTGGTTATCCACCAAGTCGCCGATCAGACCGTTGTCCTGGATTGCCGGACGAATGGTCTTGAAGCTGTCGCCATCGTTGCGCTTGCCGGTGATCACGTAGCCATCAACCGCTACGCGCTCGACCTTGCCATCCTTAACTTGCTGGATGAAGTCGGAATAGTTGAGGGTCTGCGGCTCGTTAGGGCTGGAGAAGTTGTTCATCACCGTCACCAGGACAGCCGCGATGATCAACCACAGGATCAGATTCTTTGCCATATCGTTCAATTAACTACCCTCTGAAGCAAGCTCCGCTACTGGCGCGCGCTTCGCATGATATTCACCGTCCTAACTTACTACATTACCTACAACTCTGGCAGGCGCCGTCTGTAACCCTTTGTGAAACTTTGACTACACAATATTCGTAAAGCTTCGTGACGAAAGCGATATAAAAAAACCTATCGCCCTCCTCGAATTCCTCAAAAACGCTCTTCGCTCTCCGCCCCTTCGACACCACGGAAGCCGCGGCACAGCAGGTATTGCTCGCGTGACCGGTCTCGCGAAGAGTCTGGTTTGCGCGTCTGTACCTTGTCGAACAATTTGCGAATGTTCTTGTGGTACTCGTCAAAACCTTCGCCCTGGAAGACTTTCACCAGGAAATCACCACCGGGACGCAAAACCCGACCCGCCAGATCCAGTGCCAACTCGCACAGGAACATGGCTCGCGGCATATCAACGGCCGGTAATCCACTCATATTGGGGGCCATGTCGGAAATCACAAGGTCTACCTGCGAATTTCCCACAGCCTCAAGGATCTCGGCCAACACCGTATCCTGGGTGAAGTCGCCGTGTACAAAGGTCACATCCGGGATGCTGTCCATCTCAAGGATGTCTGAAGCGATCAATCGACCTTGCCCACCAATCAGACGACTGGTCACTTGGGACCAGCCACCAGGGGCTGCGCCAAGGTCGATAACGCTCATGCCTGGACGAATCAATTTATCCTTGTCCTGGATCTCCAGCAGTTTGTAGCTGGCCCGGGAACGGTAGCCGTCCTTTTGCGCCTTTTTGACGTAAGGATCGTTGAAATGTTCTTGTAGCCACTTAAGGCTGGTTTTGGAACGGGCCACGGGCCACCTCGAAAATAAAACGGGTCGTGATTAACTGGGCGGTCCCGGACTCGCTCGGGTAAACTGGCCGCCGCTTTTTACAAGATCAGACGCAGGGGTCAGATTATGCCGCTCACTCAAGAGCAGAAGAAACAGTACAAATCCATTGGCCACCATCTGAAACCAGTTCTGATTGTGGCAGACAACGGTTTGACTGAAGGTGTGTTAGCCGAACTGGAACGCGCATTGGGCGATCATGAACTGATCAAGATCAAGGTCAACATCCTTGACCGCGAAGCGCGTTTGGCCGCCATTGCAGAACTGTGCAAGGTCGGCAAAGCGGACCTGGTACAGGTCATCGGCAAGATGGCACTGCTGTATCGCAAGAACTTCAGCGTCAACAAGCAGCTGTCGAACGTACACCGCTTCAAGTAATACAAGGGTCACGGGCGTGCTTCGCGCGCCCCGCCGCTCCATCCCGGTGCCGGCTGTATAACCAGCACCAGGCCGGAGAACCCTAGCACAAGATAGCTGAATAGCTGCCAGCGCAACGCTTGCGGCAGCCACACATGCACCACGCAAAACATTGCGCACGCATACAGCGCCATCAACAGCAGTTGGCCGCGAATATCCCGCCACAAGCTCCTCAAACCCTCGGTCTTGACCAGCACCAATGCCTGGAGCGTCACGCACGCCGCTGAAAAACCCACCAGCAGCGCACTCAGCATTCCGTTGAGCTCATCGATCAGCAGCGGTGCCAGGCCAATCAGGCCCAACACCGGCAGCACACCGATGTGCAACAACCATAGGCCACCCACCCAAAGCATCTGGGCGAGCTGCCAAAGCATGGCGCCCGCACGAAGCGGGCGCCGCCTTTCAGACGTGACGAACTTCAACAATCTCGTACTCGGTAACGCCACCTGGCGTCTTAACGGTCACCACATCACCCTCTTCCTTGGCAATCAAGGCGCGGGCCAGTGGCGAACCGACGGAGATCTTGCCGAGTTTGAAGTCAGCCTCGTCCTCACCGACGATGTGGTAAACCACGCTTTCGTCCGTTTCGACGTTGGCGATTTCCACGGTGGTGCCGAAAATCACCTTGCCGGTTTTAGGAATGGTCGTTACGTCGATCACCACCGAGTTCTGCAGGCGGCCTTCGATATCACGGATCCGCGCCTCAACCATACCCTGCTGCTCTCGAGCAGCGTGGTATTCGGCGTTTTCCTTCAAGTCACCCAGCTCGCGGGCCGTACCGATGTCCTGGCTCAGCTTTGGACGGACGACCTTGGTCAGATGGGCGTGCTCCTCTTCCAGGGCCTTGAAGCCCTGGACGGTCATTGGGTATTTGGTCATGCCTTCAATCCTGCGTGTAGATCCTGCAAGCGACGCACGGTCTTTTCCGGACCGAACTTGAGCGCTTCGCAGATGGCTTCGCCAGCAGCAATGGTGGTGGTGCAGTAGATCTTGTGCTGCAAGGCATTACGACGAATGGAATAGGAGTCCGCGATCGACTGGCGACCTTCGGTGGTGTTGATGATCAGCGTGACTTCGTCATTCTTGATCATGTCGACCACGTGCGGACGGCCTTCCGTCACCTTGTTCACGCGACGTACTTTCAGGCCGGCAGCTTCGATCAGCTTGGCGGTCCCGGCAGTTGCCACGACTTCAAAGCCCAAGTTGATCAGATCACGGGCCACGCCTGCAACCAGTGGTTTGTCATCATCACGCACGCTGATAAACGCAGTACCGCCGGTCGGCAGCACTTCGCTGGCGCCCATCTGGGCCTTGGCGAATGCTTCACCGAAAGTGTCACCCACACCCATCACTTCACCGGTGGACTTCATCTCTGGGCCCAGGATCGGGTCCACACCAGGGAATTTGGCGAATGGGAACACCGCCTCTTTCACGCTGTAGAAGTTAGGAATGATTTCCTTGGTGAAGCCGATTTCCTTCAGGGTCTTACCCGCCATCACGCGGGCAGCGATCATGGCCAGGGACACACCGATGCACTTGGAAACAAATGGCACGGTACGCGAAGCACGCGGGTTCACTTCGATGACGTAGATGTCTTCGCCTTGCAGCGCCAACTGAACGTTCATCAGGCCGACCACGCCCAGTTCCAAGGCCATTTTCTTGACCTGTTCGCGCATCTCGTCCTGGATGTGCGCTGGCAGCGAGTACGGCGGCAGCGAGCAAGCGGAGTCACCGGAGTGAACGCCAGCCTGTTCGATGTGCTGCATGATCGCGCCGATGACTACGTCGGTACCGTCGCACACCGCATCCACGTCCATTTCGATGGCGCAGTTGAGGAAGTGGTCCAGCAGCACCGGGCTGTCGTTCGACACTTTCACCGCATCACGCAGGTAGCGCTTGAGTTCTTCTTCTTCGTAGACGATTTCCATCGCCCGGCCGCCCAATACGTAGGACGGACGCACCACCAGCGGGTAGCCAATCTTGCTGGCGGCGCGGATGGCTTCGTCTTCGCTGCGCACGGTGGCGTTTGGCGGCTGACGCAGGTTCAGGCGCTCGACCATTTGCTGGAAGCGCTCACGGTCTTCGGCACGGTCGATGGCGTCAGGGCTGGTGCCGATGATCGGCACGCCGGCCGCTTCCAGGGCACGCGCCAGCTTCAGCGGGGTTTGGCCGCCGTACTGCACGATCACGCCTTTCGGCTTCTCGACGCGGCAGATTTCCAGCACGTCTTCCAGGGTTACCGGCTCAAAGTACAGACGGTCGGAAGTGTCGTAGTCAGTCGAAACAGTTTCCGGGTTGCAGTTGACCATGATGGTCTCGTACCCGTCTTCGCGCAGCGCGAGGGCGGCGTGTACGCAGCAGTAGTCGAACTCGATACCCTGGCCAATACGGTTCGGACCGCCGCCCAGGATAATGATCTTGTCGCGGCCCGACGGCGCGGCCTCGCACTCTTCCTCGTAAGTGGAGTACAGGTACGCGGTGTCGGTGGCGAACTCGGCCGCGCAGGTATCAACGCGCTTGTAGACCGGGAAGATTTCCAGCTTGTGGCGGTGGGTGCGCAGGTTCTTCTCGGTCACACCCAGCAGCTTGGCCAGACGCTGATCGGAGAAACCTTTGCGCTTGAGGCGGAACATCAGGTCGCGGTCGATAGAGGACAGACCGAGGGTCTTGACCTTCTCTTCTTCCTTGATCAGATCTTCGATCTGCACCAGGAACCACGGATCGATCATGTTCATGCCGAAGATCTGTTCGACGGTCATACCCGCGCGGAAAGCATCGGCCACGTACCAGATACGCTCGGCGCCCGGCACGGTCAGCTCGCGCTTGAGCACGCTCATGCTTTCCGGGTTGCTCAGGTCGAGCTTTTCATCCAGGCCGCAAACACCCACTTCCAGGCCGCGCAGGGCTTTCTGCAGGGATTCCTGGAAGGTCCGGCCGATGGCCATTACTTCGCCAACCGACTTCATCTGAGTGGTCAGGCGTGCGTCGGCCTTGGCGAACTTCTCGAAGGCAAAGCGCGGCAGCTTGGTCACGACGTAGTCGATGGACGGCTCGAAAGACGCCGGCGTAGCGCCGCCCGTGATTTCGTTTTGCAGCTCGTCCAAGGTGTAACCGATCGCCAACTTGGCGGCGATGCGCGCAATCGGGAAGCCGGTCGCTTTCGATGCCAGTGCCGAAGAGCGCGACACACGCGGGTTCATCTCGATCACGACCATGCGGCCAGTGTCCGGGCAGATACCGAACTGAACGTTGGAACCGCCGGTTTCAACGCCGATCTCACGCAGTACCGCCAACGAGGCGTTACGCATGATCTGGTATTCCTTGTCCGTCAGGGTCTGCGCCGGAGCAACGGTGATCGAGTCGCCGGTGTGCACGCCCATCGGGTCGAAGTTTTCGATGGAGCAGACGATGATGCAGTTGTCCTTTTTGTCGCGGACAACCTCCATCTCGTACTCTTTCCAGCCGATCAGGGATTCGTCGATCAGCAGCTCTTTGGTCGGCGACAGGTCCAGGCCACGGGCGCAGATTTCTTCGAACTCTTCACGGTTGTAAGCAATACCGCCACCGGTGCCGCCCATGGTGAAGGACGGACGAATGATGCACGGGAAGCCCAGCTTTTCGAGAACCGCGTTGGCCTCTTCCATGCTGTGGGCAATACCGGAGCGCGGGCAGTCAAGGCCGATGGACTTCATGGCCTTGTCGAAACGCGAACGGTCTTCAGCCTTGTCGATGGTGTCGGCGTTGGCGCCAATCATCTCTACGCCGAACTTCTCCAGAACGCCTTCGCGCTCCAGGTCCAGGGCGCAGTTGAGTGCGGTCTGGCCACCCATGGTCGGCAGCAGCGCGTCGGGACGCTCTTTCTCGATGATCTTGGCAACGGTCTGCCACTTGATCGGTTCGATGTAAGTGGCGTCGGCCATGTCCGGGTCGGTCATGATGGTGGCCGGGTTGGAGTTCACCAGGATGACGCGGTAACCCTCTTCGCGCAGGGCCTTACAAGCCTGGGCGCCGGAGTAGTCGAATTCGCAAGCCTGGCCGATCACGATCGGGCCAGCGCCGAGAATCAGGATGCTTTTTATGTCTGTACGTTTTGGCATGGGTTTGTCACTCAAATCCGCAGGTCAGTCGGCAAGCCGTCTTGAACAATCGTTGAAGAGCCTGCGGGGGCCACCGAGGTACGGGGCCGCCCGCAGGCCTCTCAGTCAGCGTCGCTTGGCCATCTCATTGATGAAACGGTCGAACAGCGGCGCTACGTCGTTCGGGCCAGGGCTGGCTTCAGGGTGGCCCTGGAAGCTGAACGCGCTCTTGTCGGTGCGCTCGATGCCTTGCAAGGAGCCGTCGAACAGCGACTTGTGAATGGCGCGAACGTTGCTCGGCAAGGTTGCTTCATCCACCGCAAAACCGTGGTTCTGGCTGGTGATCATCACAACGCCGGTGTCCAGGTCTTGTACCGGGTGGTTGGCACCGTGGTGGCCGTGGCCCATTTTCAGGGTCTTGGCGCCGGACGCCAGGGCCAGCAGTTGGTGACCGAGGCAGATGCCGAATACCGGAATCTCGGTTTCCAGCACGTCCTTGATTGCCTGGATGGCGTAGTCGCACGGCTCAGGGTCACCCGGGCCGTTGGACAGGAACACGCCGTCCGGTTGCAGGGCCAGCACGTCGCTCGCAGGGGTTTGCGCCGGCACCACGGTCACGCGGCAGCCGCGCTCAACCAGCATGCGCAGGATGTTGTACTTCACGCCGTAGTCGTAGGCCACAACGTGGTATGGCAGCTCGCTGGCGTCGATGGTCGCGTGACTGTCGGTCTTCAAGTCCCAGACAGTGGAGCGCCACTCGTACTTCTCTTTGACGCTGACAACTTTCGCCAGGTCCATGCCCTTCAGGCCAGGGAAGCCTTGGGCAGCGGCAATCGCCGCCTCTTCGGAGATATTGTCACCGACCATGATGCAGCCGTTCTGCGAGCCTTTTTCACGCAGGATGCGTGTAAGGCGACGCGTATCGATACCGGCGATCGCCACAACATTGTTGGCTTTCAAGTAATCGGACAGCGACATCGTGTTACGCCAGTTGCTCGCAACCAGTGGCAGATCACGAATGACCAGACCGGCCGACCAGACACGATCAGACTCGACGTCTTCCGGTGTAGTACCGGTGTTGCCGATGTGCGGATAGGTCAGGGTAACGATTTGCTGGGCGTAGGAAGGATCGGTAAGGATTTCCTGATAGCCGGTCATGGCAGTGTTAAACACTACCTCTCCAACGGTTTGACCGTCGGCTCCAATGGCTTCGCCGCGAAAAATGCTGCCATCAGCAAGGGCGAGTATGGCTGGCTTAGTCAAGAAGACCTCCCGTAAATAAAGCCTGAAAGGGCGATCGCAGGTTGTAAAAAAGCGGAGTGACGTATGGACACGTCACCCCGCTTCTTCACTGAATTATTCTGCGCGCTTTTAGTGGACACACTAAAGCTGTAGCTTACAGAAAAAGGCTTTTTTGGTCCACCGCTAATGAGCCTTAAAGGCAGGGGAATGCGACAGGACGTCGCCTAGCGGGTAAAAACGGGGCCTAAGCATAAGCTTGAGGCCCGGTTTTGGCTACTCTTAGTGCAGATCCAGCACGTCGCGCATGTCATACAGACCAGGCTCACGACCTTCCAGCCAGAGCGCCGCACGCACCGCACCCTTGGCAAATGTCATGCGGCTGGAGGCTTTGTGCGTGATCTCCAGGCGCTCGCCTTCACTTGCAAACAGCACGGTGTGATCACCCACCACATCACCACCGCGCACAGTGGCAAAGCCGATGGTGTCATGGGCACGCGCACCGGTATGGCCTTCACGCCCGTAAACAGCGACTTTAGACAGGTCGCGCCCCAGGGCATCGGCAATCGCCTCACCCATGCGCAGCGCAGTACCCGACGGTGCATCGATCTTGTGGCGATGGTGGGTCTCGATGATCTCGATATCCGCCTCATCACCCAACACGCGCGCGGCCAGGTCCAGCAACTTGAGCGACAGGTTCACGCCGACGCTGAAGTTGGCGGCGAAGACGATCGGAATATCCTTGCCCGCCTCCACCAGCAACTGCTTCTGCTCGGCATTCAAGCCTGTGGTGCCGATGACCATGGCCTTGCCCGTCTTGCGGCAGAACGCCAGGTTTTTCAGCATCACTTCCGGCAAGGTGAAGTCGATCAGCACATCAAACTCGTCAGCCACCTGCTCCAGGTTGCCCGACAACGAAACGCCGATGCGACCCAGCGAAGCCAGCTCACCGGCGTCCGCACCGATCAGCGTGCTGCCAGGGCGAACAATCGCCGCCGTCAGCCCGGAGGCCGGCGAGCGCTGCTGCACCGCCTCGACCAAGGTCTTGCCCATGCGCCCAGCAGCGCCCATTACGGCTATACGTCGCATATTCACGTCCTTACAAGTCGCCGAAGAAGCGCTTAACGCCATCGAAGAAGCCGGTGGTTTTCGGCGAATGGGAGTCATCGCCTTCCAACGAGCTGCGGAACTCTTCAAGCAGTTCGCGTTGACGGCGACCCAGATTGACCGGCGTTTCCACCGCCACACGGCACATCAAGTCGCCAGCACCGCCACCGCGCACCGGCGCAACGCCTTTGCCACGGATACGGAACTGCTTGCCGGTCTGGGTGCCTTCCGGGATCTTGAGCTTGACCCGACCATCAAGGGTTGGAATTTCCAGCTCGCCGCCCAATGCCGCGTCGACAAAGCTGATCGGCACCTCGCAGAACAGGTGTTTGCCATCACGCTGGAAGATCGAGTGCTCACGCACATTGATCACCACGTACAGGTCGCCCGTCGGGCCACCTTGAGTGCCCGCCTCGCCTTCGCCAGACAGGCGAATACGGTCACCGGTATCAACACCCGCCGGCACTTTCACCGAAAGGGTCTTGTACTCTTCGACACGACCTTCGCCGTGGCAGGAGTCGCACGGATCGGAAATGATCTTGCCCTGGCCATGGCAGCGCGGGCAGGTCTGCTGCACCGAGAAGAAGCCCTGCTGCATGCGCACCTGGCCAATACCGCCACAGGTCGGACAGGTAATCGGCGAGGACCCCTTCTTGGCCCCCGAACCGTCGCACGGCTTGCAATTGACCAGTGTCGGCACACGGATATTGACCGTGGTACCGCGCACAGCCTCTTCCAGGTTCAGCTCCAGCGTGTAACGCAAGTCACTGCCACGCTGGGCACCGCCGCGCTGACCGCCACGGCCGCCACCAAAGAAGTCGCTGAACACGTCGCCGAAAATATCGGAGAAGTTCTGACCACCAAAACCGGCACCGCCGCCACCCATACTCGGGTCGACACCGGCATGGCCATACTGGTCGTAGGCCGCGCGTTTACTGGAATCAGACAAGCATTCGTAGGCCTCATTGGCCTCTTTGAACATCTCTTCGGATTCTTTGCTATCCGGATTACGGTCCGGGTGGTGCTTCATCGCCAGGCGACGGTAAGCCTTTTTCAGGTCCGCCTCGCTGGAGCCGCGCTCCACACCCAACACTTCGTAATAGTCACGCTTTGCCATAAGTCTTTGCACTCTTAAGGACGTTCAGCCCGGCCCTCCTGAGCCTTGCCGAACTCGTTGAGCCCCAATACAGGCCCGGACCCAACTCACGTCAATTCAACGATCCTGGTCATAACTACTTTTTAGCCAGGGACCCGGCCAAAAATGCGGTATTTACTGCTCGGAAAGCAGGAGCATTCCCGATCACACCGCCAGCACCCGAACCTTGTCGCATGCTGTAAAAATTCACATACCCCAGACACGCCAACGCGGGAGCAAGCTCCCGCGCGGCGACATCCTACCAGTCACCGCTTGATAGCGGTCAACCGGGCAACCAACTTACTTCTGCTCTTTGACTTCTTCGAACTCGGCATCGACAACATCATCGTGCTTGGCTTCAGGCTCTGCGTGCTGTGCAGCGCCTTCTGCCGGCTGGCCTTGCTCGGCGTACATTTTCTGGGCAACCGGTGCGGAGACTTTCGACAGCTCCTCAACCTTGGCTTCGATGGCAGCCTTGTCGTCGCCTTTAATGGCGGTTTCCAGGGCAACCACAGCTGCTTCGATCGCGGTCTTCTCTTCGGCGGTCACTTTGTCGCCTGCTTCGGAGACCATTTTACGCGTCGAGTGAACCAGGGCATCGCCTTGGTTACGTGCACCGGCCAGCTCAGCAAACTTGGCATCCGCATCAGCGTTGGCTTCAGCATCACGAATCATCTGTTGAATTTCTTCATCAGACAGACCGGAGTTGGCCTTGATGGTGATCTTCTGCTCTTTGCCGGTCGCCTTGTCTTTGGCACCTACGTGCAGGATACCGTTGGCATCGATGTCGAAGGTCACTTCAATTTGCGGCACGCCGCGTGGTGCTGGTGGAATCTCAGCCAGGTCGAACTTGCCCAGGGACTTGTTCTGAGCGGCTTGCTTACGCTCACCTTGCAACACGTGAATGGTCACAGCGCCCTGGTTGTCGTCGGCAGTCGAGAACACTTGCGATTTCTTGGTAGGAATCGTGGTGTTTTTCTCGATCAGCGCGGTCATCACGCCCCCCATGGTTTCGATACCCAGGGTCAGCGGGCTGACGTCCAACAGCAGAACGTCTTTCACGTCGCCGGCCAATACCGCACCCTGGATCGCAGCACCCATGGCAACCGCTTCGTCCGGGTTCACGTCTTTACGTGCTTCTTTACCGAAGAACTCAGTGACCAGCTTCTGAACCAGTGGCATACGGGTCTGACCGCCAACCAGGATCACGTCGTTGATCGAGCCAACATCGATACCGGAGTCTTTCAGCGCAATGCGGCAAGGCTCGATGGTGCGTTGTACCAGGTCTTCAACCAGCGCTTCGAGCTTGGAACGGGAGATTTTCACGTTCAAGTGCTTAGGACCAGTGGCGTCTGCAGTGATGTACGGCAGGTTCACGTCGGTCGACTGAGCCGAAGACAGCTCGATCTTGGCTTTTTCAGCGGCTTCTTTCAGGCGCTGCATCGCCAGCGGGTCACCCTTAAGGTTCATGCCGCTTTCTTTCTTGAATTCGTCAACGAGGTAGTCGATCAGACGAATGTCAAAGTCTTCACCACCCAGGAAGGTGTCGCCGTTGGTGGCCAACACTTCGAACTGGTGCTCGCCATCAACTTCAGCAATCTCGATGACGGAGACGTCGAAAGTACCACCACCCAGGTCATAAACGATCACGGTGTGGTCGCCCTTGGCCTTGTCCATACCGTAGGCCAGAGCGGCTGCGGTAGGTTCGTTGATGATACGTTTTACGTCCAGGCCAGCGATGCGGCCGGCGTCTTTGGTCGCCTGACGCTGGCTGTCGTTGAAGTAGGCCGGAACGGTGATCACCGCTTCAGTCACGGCTTCACCGAGGTAGTCTTCGGCGGTTTTCTTCATCTTTTTCAAGATTTCAGCCGAGATTTGCGGCGGCGACATTTTCTGGCCGTTTACTTCAACCCAGGCGTCACCGTTGTCAGCCTTGGCGATTTTGTAAGGGACCATCTTGATGTCTTTCTGTACGACTTCTTCGTCGAACTTACGACCGATCAGACGCTTAACCGCGTACAGGGTGTTGTGCGGGTTGGTCACAGCCTGACGCTTGGCCGACTGACCTACGAGGATTTCACCGTCGTTGGCGTAAGCAATGATCGACGGCGTGGTACGCGCGCCTTCGGCGTTTTCGATAACTTTAGCAACGCCGTTTTCCAGCACGGAGACGCAGGAGTTGGTAGTCCCCAGGTCGATACCGATAATTTTGCCCATGATTTACTCTCCCGAAACTTTAATTAGGTTGCCGCAGCAGTGGTGGCTAACTGCGGTAGCACTTAAACGCTTGACTTATAGATGGGGCCGTTACGACTGATTTCAAGCCTGCTCATCAATAGAAGGTGCAACGGGTGCAGGAGCCTTGCTCACCACTACCATCGCCGGGCGCAGCAAGCGACCGTTGAGCTGATAACCCTTCTGGAACACTTTCAGTACACTGTTGGGCTCCAGGTCATGGCTTTCCTGCATGGCCATGGCTTGGTGATGCTCAGCATTGAACGGCTCACCGCCTTGCGGATCGATGGCTTCCAACTGATAACGCTTCAGGGTGTCCTGGAACATTTTCAGGGTCAGCTCGATCCCTTCGCGCATCGGACGGATGTTTTCGTCATCCGGGTTGGACAACTCAAGGCCACGCTCCAGGCTGTCGATAATCGGCAGCAGGTCGTTGGCGAATTTTTCCAGCGCGAATTTGTGAGCTTTCTCGACATCCTGCTCGGCACGGCGGCGGACGTTCTGCAGATCGGCGGCAACACGCAAAGATTGATCCTGCGCAGCGGCCAATTGCTCTTCGAGCACTTGCACACGAGTTGCCAGTTCATCACCGGCAGCCGAATTGGCGTCTGGAGTTTGCGTATCCTGCGTCTGTTCGTCAGCCATAGATTTCTCCTTTCAAAATCATGCGCGAACTCAACTCGCGCTTCTGTTCCGGTATATGGGGCCACAATTTTCAGGTTCAAGGGCGCAGGCGTTACCAAAAGTCTTTCGCTTGCTCTGGATCAATTCCGGCAGCGTCATTGCGCTTTGCGCTAAAAAATCCGCGCACTCAAGCAAATTGAGCTAAGCACCAGGATTGCCAGCCCTGAATAAAACACTGTATAAATAACCAGACCTAAAGCCTGGGAGCGGCCGTCATGCTGGTGCACCTGTCCGTACATAACTACGCCATCGTTGAACACCTGGATCTCGAACTGGATCGCGGGATGAGCGTAATCACAGGCGAAACCGGCGCCGGCAAATCGATCATGCTCGACGCCCTGGGCCTGACCCTGGGCGACCGCGCCGACAGTGGCGTGGTACGCCCCGGCGCAGACAAGGCCGACATTCTGGCCACGTTCGACCTGGCCGATATTCCCGAAGCCGAGGCCTGGCTGGCTGAGCGCGACCTTAATAATGAAGGCCCGTGCATCCTGCGCCGCGTCATTACGGCGGAAGGTCGTTCACGCGGCTACATCAATGGCACGCCCTGCCCGCTTGGCGATTTAAAGGCACTGGGCGAGTTGCTGATCGATATCCACAGCCAGCACGAACACCAATCCTTGCTGAAAACCGACACTCATCGCCGCCTGCTCGACGAATACGCCGGCGCCACCGACCTGGCGCGCCAGGTGCAGCTTGCCGCCCAGCGCTGGAGGCAAACCCGCCAGGAGCTGGAGCGACTTTCCAATTCCGGCGACGAACAACGCGCTCGCCATCAACTGCTCAGCTATCAGCTTGAAGAGCTGGAGAGCCTGGGCCTTGGCGAAACCGAGCTGGAGCAACTTGAGCAGGAACACAAAAACCTGACCAACGCCGAAACCCTGCTGGGTATCTGCCGGCAAGTGGTGGAGCAATGCAGCGAAAGTGATTCGGGCAATGTACTGAACGCACTGACCGCCAGCCTCAATCGCCTATCGAGCGTGAACAGCGGGTCGGGCTCCTTGAGCGAAGCCACCACCCTGCTGACCAGTGCGCAGATCCAGGTAGAAGAAGCCGTTGGGGAACTGAATCGCTTCCTGGACCACTTCGACGCCGACCCCGCGCGCCTGCAAGAAATCGAAGAGCGTCTGGACACTATCTATACCCTGGCGCGCAAACACCGCATCCAGCCGACCGAAGTGGCGACGATGCAGCAAAAGCTGCTGGATGAGATCGAAACCCTCAACGCCAATGATGAATCCATTGAACGGCTGGGCGATGAACTCGCCTCCTTCGCCCGCCATTACCAGGAAAAGGCCCGCGAGCTCAGCGACCTGCGCCAGCAAGCCGCTACCAGCCTGGCCAGTGCCGTGGAGCAGGAAATTCAACGCCTGGGCATGCCTGGCGGGCGCTTCACCATTGAGCTGCACGCCAACACCAGCAACGAGCTGCAACCCCATGGCCTGGAACAGGTGGAGCTGCTGGTGAGCGCCAACCCTGGCCAGCCGCTCAAGGCACTGGCGAAAGTGGCGTCCGGCGGTGAGCTGTCGCGGATCAGCCTGGCGATTCAGGTCATTACCGCCCAGACCTCGCGGGTACCCACGCTGGTATTCGACGAAGTGGACGTGGGGATTGGCGGGCCGACGGCGGAGATTGTCGGCCAACTGCTGCGCCGCCTTGGGGAGCGTGGCCAGGTGCTCACCGTGACTCACTTGCCGCAAGTGGCCGCCCAAGGGCATCAGCATTTATTTGTACACAAAGTGCGCGGCAGCGATGCGACGCATACGGCCGTGTCCAAGCTGAACAAATCGGAGCGGGTAGAAGAAGTGGCGCGGATGTTGGGCGGCATCGACCTGACGAAAGAGTCCCTGGCCCACGCGAAGAAGATGGTAGTGGCAGCCAAGGCTTGAACCGAGCTTTTTTCGCTCTATTTTCTCTCTTATAGAAAGCACGAAGGCGACCCTAGGGTCGCCTTCTATCGTTTCACAGAGCAAATCTGTGTCGATTTTTACTTTTTCTTACGGATGTACAGGACCAGATTATGGTCCACCAAATCGAATCCATGCTGCTCAGCGATCTGGTGCTGGAGCTTCTCGATTTCCGGGCTGGTGAACTCGATAACCTCATTGGTATCCAGGTCAACCATGTGATCGTGATGACCACCGTCAGCCAATTCGAACACTGCATGACCGCCGTCGAAATTATGACGAACCACCAGCCCTGCGGCTTCAAACTGGGTCAGCACACGGTAAACCGTGGCCAGGCCAACGTCCTCGTTAGACTCCATCAGCGCCTTGTAAACATCCTCGGCACTCATGTGGCGCTGCTCAGCAGAATCGAGCATTTGTAGAATCTTGACTCGTGGCAGAGTCACTTTAAGACCGGCTTTGCGTAGTTCGCTATTTTCAACCATGGTTAGCTTTCTCGCGGATGCTGCTTCGCAGCTTCTCTTAATACGGGTATGATCGGCGTTTACGTTGTCCCAGCCAAGATAGTGGAAGTCGCCCACCGATGCAAAACACCAAGCTCTTGCTAACCAGTTTCACCCTTGTGGGACTGCTCGCACTCGCCGGTTGTTCATTCCCCGGGGTTTACAAAATCGACATCCAGCAGGGCAATGTCGTCACGCAGGACATGATAGACCAGTTACGCCCGGGAATGACCCGACGGCAAGTACGGTTTATTATGGGCAACCCCCTGCTGACCGACACTTTTCATGCCGATCGCTGGGATTATCTCTACAGCATCCAGCCAGGTGGCGGTGAGCGCCAGCAGGAGCGCGTCAGTGTCATCTTCAATGGCAATGACCAGCTTGTGAGCCTGTCCGGTGACTTCATGCCCGGCGTAAGCCGTGATGAAGCCTTGCTCGGCAAGGACAACGGCACCAATGTGACTGCGCCAGCGCAGGAAGCAGAGAAGCCTAAGTCCGAAGTACCGGCCAAGCCTGGCTCCTTGCTGGATCAGATCCAGAAGGACGTCGACGGCGTGCAGACCGTTCCTGTCCCGACGCCACAGCCTCTGGACACCAGCCCGCAGTAATTTTGCGGCGCTCGATAAAAAGCCCGGCATGCCGGGCTTTTTGTTGCCTGCCGATTGGCAGCCTTATGGGTTCTGCTGCCGCGCCAAGGCCGCCTTGGCCGCCTTGGCCGCCTTGGCCGCACGCAGCCTGCGCACTTCCTTGGGGTCTGCCAGCAAGGGCCGATAAATCTCAATTCGATCACCTGGCTGCGCAACACGCACGTGCGCATCGGCGACCACTTTGCCGAATATGCCCAGTTGGCAATCCGCCAATACCAAGCCTGGAAATTGCTCAGCAATCCCCGACGCCAGCACCGCAGCCCTCAGGCTGGTGCCCGCAGGCACCGTCACCGCCAGCAAGACCTGGCGGTCCTCAGCGGCGTACACCACTTCAATCTCAACCATGCAGTTGTTTGGCCCGCTGACAGAATGCATCCACCAGGGTGTTGGCCGCCTGGTTGAACAAAGGCCCCAAGGTCGCCCGCACAATCGGGCCGGCGTAATCAAAGGACAGGTCCAGGCTGATCTTGCAGGCCTTGTCGGTCAGCGCCTTGAATACCCATACCCCATGCAACTGGGTGAACGGCCCTTCCTGCAGGTTCATCTCAATGGATTTGCCCGGCACCAGCACATTGCGCGTAACAAAATGCTGGCTAAGCCCACCCTTGGCTACCCCGACACTGGCGACCATATGCTCATCACTGCTTTCCAGCACTTCGGCGGTTGAGCACCAAGGCAGGAATTCCGGGTAACGCGCTACGTCATTGACCAGGTCATAGAGCGCCTGAGCCGGATAAGGCAATAAAGCCGAACGTTGAATATGCGTCGTCATGTGAGCGTTACTTCCACTGCTTGAGGCAAACATCGCGAAAGAACAGCCCGATCCGCGAGAGAAAAAAACCAGAGAACTGCCGGTATTGTCCGGGATTCGTCCAACACGCTCAAGCACGCAGGTTGACCGTAGCCGACACGCTCGCAACTCCCTATAATGCCGCCCCTATGGCTAAACAAAAGAAACACCCCACAGGGACCATCGCGCAAAATAAAAAGGCGCGACACGATTACTTCATCGAACATCGGTTCGAGGCTGGTCTGGTCCTGGCCGGCTGGGAAGTAAAAAGTCTGCGCGCCAGCAAGCTGCAACTGGTCGACAGCTACGTATTGCTCAAAGATGGCGAGGCATGGCTGCTGGGCAGTCATATCACCCCGCTGACCACCGCGAGCACCCACGTGATTGCCGACCCGGTGCGCACGCGCAAGCTGTTGCTCAACGCCCGCGAATTGGAAAAGCTCGCTGCCGCCGTACAGCAGAAAGGCTATGCCTGTATCTGCCTGTCCTGGTACTGGAGCAAGCACCTGGTCAAGTGCGAGATCGCGCTGGGCAAGGGCAAGAAGGAATACGACAAGCGCGATACCGAGCGTGAGCGCGACTCCAACCGTGAGTTGCATCGCGCCGTGCGCAACAAGGGCAAGGAAGAGTAATCCTTGTGACGGTGTAGCCCACGCGGGCTACATCCCTTTACGTCGCTCCGCCCGGGCCACGCGCTGAACTTCCTGACGCACCTCCTCCAACACTTCCTGCACATAGAGCAGGTGACGTGTTGAGACTTCCCGCGCCTGCTCGGCGCGCCCTTCGATAATCGCCAAATACAAATCCCGATGCTGACTGATGAGCATGTCGCGGGTTTCTGTACGCTGCTGGTACATGCCGCCGATATTGGTCACCACGTTACGCTTGAGCAAATCGAACAGCCCACGAATGGTGTGCAGCAACACGGCGTTATGGCTGGCCTCAGCGATGGCCAGGTGAAAGCGCGCATCCGCTGCGCCCTCTTCCAGCCGGCTAACTTCATCGGCGCGGGTGTAGCAATCCTGCAGCGCCTCAAACGCTGCGGTCAGCCGCTCGCGGTCGACCTCAGTAGCACGCAATGCGGCGTAGTAAGCACAGGACGCTTCCAGGGTCTGACGAAACTCCAGCAAATCCCGCTGAGCCTCCGGGTTATTTTCCAGCAGGTGCAGCAACGGATCACTGAAGGTCGAGCCCAGAGAATCCGCCACATAGTTACCGCCGCCCTGACGGCTGACCAACAACCCCTTGGCCGCGAGTTTCTGGATCGCCTCCCGCAGCGAAGGGCGCGACACGCCAAACTGTTCAGCCAAAGCGCGTTCGGCTGGCAAGCGTTCGCCCGACTTGAGCGTGCCCTCAAGGATCATGCCCTCAAGCTGCTCGACAATATCGTCAGACAAACGGCGCTGACGCACCTGATCAAACCCCATAACTCACTCTCCACAAACCCGACCACTCGCCAGGCCCTCTATTCTCGCCTATCGCCGCGTTTGCGGCACCTATCAGAACGCCTTCGATTCACCCAACCAGAACACCTCACCCACACCGCTACGACCAAAGTTTCGTGGGCGGCAAATTGACACACCCCTGCCAAGGCTTTTACTCTAGCCAACAGCGACTGTAAATTGGTATTACCAATTATCCAAGCTGACCAAACAACAACAATCAGGGGCCACCCCATCATGCAAACCTGGCAACAGCTCTACAGCCCACTCGGCAGCCTTGGCCTGTCCGCACTGGCCGCCGTTATCCCGATCGTATTTTTCTTCCTGGCACTGGCCGTGTTCCGCCTAAAAGGCCACGTGGCAGGCAGTATCACCCTGGCGCTGTCGATCCTGGTGGCGATTTTCGCGTTCCAGATGCCGGTAGACATGGCGCTGGCCGCCGCCGGTTACGGGTTTGCCTACGGCCTGTGGCCCATCGCCTGGATCATCGTCGCTGCCGTATTCCTCTACAAACTGACGGTCAAGAGTGGGCAGTTTGAAATCATCCGCAGCTCGGTCCTGTCGATTACCGATGACCAGCGCTTGCAGGTGCTGTTGATTGGCTTCTGCTTTGGCGCCTTCCTTGAAGGCGCAGCCGGTTTTGGTGCCCCTGTGGCAATTACTGCCGCACTGCTTGTGGGCCTGGGTTTCAACCCGCTGTACGCCGCCGGCCTGTGCCTGATCGCCAACACCGCGCCGGTGGCGTTCGGCGCGCTGGGCATCCCGATCATCGTCGCCGGGCAAGTCACCGGTATCGATTCGTTCAAGATCGGCGCCATGGCCGGCCGCCAGTTGCCATTACTGTCGTTGTTCGTGCCGTTCTGGCTGGTGTTCATGATGGACGGCCTGCGCGGCGTTCGCGAAACCTGGCCAGCCGCACTGGTAGCGGGCCTGAGCTTTGCCGTCACCCAATACTTCACCTCCAACTTCATTGGCCCGGAACTGCCGGACATCACCTCGGCCCTGGCCAGCCTGGTAGCGCTGACGCTGTTCCTGAAAGTCTGGCAGCCCAAACGCAGCGCCGGCGCACAGATTGCCGGCGCCACCTCCGCCGCAGCGGTCACCGCCAGCGCAGGTGGCTTCGGTCAACCACGCCAAACCGTCGCCTCGCCTTACAGCCTGGGGCAGATTTTCAAAGCCTGGTCGCCGTTCCTGATCCTCACCGTGCTGGTCACTATCTGGACGCTCAAGCCGTTCAAAGCGATGTTCGCCGCCGGCGGTTCGATGTACAGCTGGGTGTTCAACTTCGCGATCCCGCACCTGGATCAACTGGTGATCAAGGTTGCCCCGATCGTCACCAACCCCACGGCGATTCCGGCCGTGTTCAAGCTGGACCCGATTTCAGCCACCGGCACCGCGATTTTCTTCTCTGCACTGATTTCGATGCTGGTGTTGAAAATCAACCTTAAAACTGGTCTTACCACTTTAAAAGAGACCTTCTACGAACTGCGCTGGCCGATCCTGTCCATTGGCATGGTGTTGGCGTTTGCCTTCGTCACCAACTACTCCGGCATGTCCTCGACCATGGCCCTGGTATTGGCCGGCACCGGCGCTGCCTTCCCGTTCTTCTCGCCGTTCCTCGGCTGGCTGGGGGTTTTCCTGACAGGCTCCGACACTTCGTCCAACGCCCTGTTCAGCTCGCTGCAAGCCACCACGGCGCATCAGATCGGCGTCAACGACACCTTGCTGGTAGCAGCCAATACCAGCGGCGGCGTGACCGGCAAGATGATCTCGCCACAATCAATCGCGGTGGCCTGCGCCGCCACCGGCCTGGTGGGCAAAGAGTCCGACCTGTTCCGCTTTACCCTCAAGCACAGCCTGTTTTTTGCCACCATCGTCGGGCTGATCACGCTGGCGCAGGCCTACTGGTTCACCGGTATGCTGGTGCACTAAAACCTGCGCGTAACAGGGTAAGAATCGACGCCGGACAACGATGCCGGCGTCAGCTATTTCTGGAGGACCGATGAGCCTGCCTGCTGCTTTCCTGAGCGACGTCGCACAACTGATCCCGAAAGATCGTCGCTTCGACGACCCTCTTTCCACCCTCGCCTTCGGCACTGACGCCAGCTTTTACCGACTGATCCCACAGCTGGTGGTTCGCGTGGAGTCAGAAGACGAAGTCGTGGCGCTGCTGCACCTTGCCCAGCGCGACCGCGTACCCGTGACCTTCCGCGCAGCCGGCACCAGCTTGTCCGGTCAGGCCATCAGCGACTCGGTGCTGATCGTGCTGGGCGACAATTGGAATGGCCGCGAAATTCGTGGCCAAGGCACGCAGATCCGCCTGCAACCCGGCGTGATCGGCGCCCAGGCCAATGCGTGGTTGGCGCCGTTCGGGCGCAAGATCGGCCCCGACCCGGCCTCGATCAACGCCTGCAAGATCGGTGGCATCGTCGCCAACAATGCCAGCGGCATGTGCTGTGGCACCGCGCAAAACACGTATCACACCCTGGCCGGCATCCGCCTGGTACTGGCCGACGGCAGCCGCCTGGATACCGAAGACGCGGCCAGTGTCAGCGCCTTTCGCCAACAGCATGGCGAGCTGCTGGAGCGCCTGGCCACGCTGGGCCGGGAGACGCGGGCAAATGCCGAACTGGCTGCAAAAATCCGCCACAAATACCGTCTGAAAAACACCACCGGCCTGTCACTCAACGCCTTGGTGGATTTCGCTGAACCCCTGGATATCCTCAGCCATCTGCTGGTGGGCTCCGAAGGCACCCTCGGTTTTATCAGCGCAGTGACCTACGACACGGTGATCGACCACCCGAACAAGGCCTCGGCGCTGATTGTGTTCCCGGACGTGGAAACCTGCTGCAATGCCGTGACGGTGCTCAAAACCCAACCCGTCTCCGCCGTTGAGTTGCTGGACCGGCGCAGCATGCGCTCGGTGCAGGACAAGCCCGGCATGCCGGCTTTCGTACAGCAGCTATCGGAAAACGCCTGCGCGCTGCTGATCGAATCCCGTGCCGCATCACCTTCATTACTCCAGGAACAACTGGCGCTGATCATGGCGTCCCTGGCCGCCTTCCCGGTAGAAAAACAGGTCGACTTCACCCAGGACCCACTGGAAAACGCCCGCCTGTGGGCCATCCGCAAAGACACCTTCCCAGCCGTCGGCGCCGTGCGTAAAACCGGCACCACGGTGATCATCGAAGACGTGACCTTCCCGGTCGAGCAACTGGCCATCGGCGTAAATCGCTTGATCGAGCTGTTCGACAAACATCACTACGACGAAGCAATCCTTTTCGGACACGCACTGGAAGGCAATCTTCACTTTGTCTTCACTCAAGGCTTCAACAGCGCGGAAGAAGTCGCACGCTACCAGGCGTTCATGGACGATGTGGCGCAGTTGGTAGCCGTGGAGTTCGGTGGCTCGCTGAAAGCCGAACACGGCACCGGCCGTAATATGGCGCCTTTCGTCGAGCTGGAATGGGGCAGCGATGCCTACCAGTTGATGTGGCAGCTTAAACGCCTGCTCGACCCCAACGGCATCCTTAACCCCGACGTGGTGCTGAGCGAAGACCCGCAAATCCACCTTAAGCACCTTAAGCCGCTGCCTGCAGCCGACGAGCTTGTGGATAAGTGCATCGAGTGTGGTTTTTGTGAGCCAGTGTGTCCTTCCAAAGGCCTGACGCTCAGCCCGCGCCAGCGCATCGTGATCTGGCGCGATATCCAGGCAAAGAGACGCGCAGGCGTCGACACCACCGAACTGGAAGCGGCCTACCATTACCAAGGCATCGACACCTGCGCCGCCACCGGGTTGTGTGCGCAACGCTGCCCGGTCGGCATCAATACCGGCGACCTGGTGAAAAAGCTGCGTGCTCGCGACGCCGACCGTACGAAAACCGCCGACTGGCTGGCCGGCCATTTCGCCACTGCCATGCAAGGTGCGCGCTTTACCCTGCATGTCGCCAATGGCGCGCGCATGCTGCTGGGCGCGCCTCGCCTGGCGAAGCTCTCGGCAAAAATCACACAGCTGTCCAAGGGGCAGATCCCGCAGTGGAGCAATGCCATGCCACAGCCGGAAAAAGCCATCCGCTTCAGCCCGGCAGTTGAAGACGAGCGCCCGCGCGTGGTTTACCTGGCCGCCTGCGTCTCACGCGCCATGGGCCCATCAGCCGACGATAAAGAGCAGATGTCGCTGTACGACAAAACCCGCGGCCTGCTGGAAAAAGCCGGTTACCAAGTCGTGTTTCCCGACAACCAGGACAGCCTGTGCTGCGGCCAGCCATTTGCCTCCAAAGGCTACGCCGAACAAGCCGAGCACAAGCGCCAGGAGCTGATCGGCGCCCTGCTCCACGCCAGCCGTGGCGGCCTCGACCCGATCTACTGCGACACCAGCCCCTGCACCCTGCGGCTAGTGCAAGACCTCGGCGAAACCCGCCTGGACCTCTACGACCCGGTGCGTTTTATCCGCACCCACCTGATGGACCGCCTCGACTTCACGCCACAGCAAGCCCCCATCGCCGTGCACGTCACCTGCAGCACCCAGCACCTGGGCGAAAGCCAGGCCTTGATCGACCTTGCGCGGCGCTGCGCCACCACCGTGGTGATCCCGGAAGGCATTCACTGCTGTGGCTTCGCTGGCGACAAAGGCTTCACCACCCCGGAACTCAACGCCCACTCACTGCGCTCGCTCAAGGACGCGGTGCAACATTGCAGCGAAGGCATTTCCACCAGCCGCACCTGCGAGATCGGCCTGAGCCAGCATGGCGGTATCGATTACCACGGCCTGGTCTACCTCGTAGACCGCGTCACCCAGGCCCGCGCCCATGAAACCTGCAAATAAAACAGAACCCCTGCGTGCCGGCGCAGTCACTTGAATAGGCCTCGGCGAACGAGGCTCATCCGTGACCTCGCTGGCTGCCCCGCCTCGGCGCAGCATCGAGCCTTATTTGCTCAAGGAGATACCCCATGAAGCGTACTGCTCTTGCTGGCGTGTTCATCACCGCCGCAATGTTGGCCTCGCCTGTTTTTGCTGCCGGCGAGCCGGACCTGTGCAAAATCAACCTGGACAAAATCAACAACGGCCAAGCCCTGCTCGCCACCGACACCAGTGGCAAAAAGGGCGAAATAGACACCGCCGTGTCCCAGGCCAAAGCCGCGCACGCCGCTGGCGATGACAAAAAATGCATCGAGATCACCTCCAAGGCCCTGCAAGATCTGCAGAACAGCGAGAAAGGTGGCCAATAAGCGCTGCTGATACGCAGGGCCAACCTTCGGGTTGGCCTTCCGTGACGGTTTGGCGTACACTGCACAGGCTTGTCACTCACTAAGAAACAACGAGTTACAAGCACGGGGCCGTTTAGGATTCGACGCCGGTCGCGAAACTTTAGGTGCATGCCGAGTTGGTAACAGAACTCGTAAATCCACTGTTGCAACTTCTTATAGTTGCCAATGACGAAAACTACGGCCAGGAATTCGCTCTCGCTGCGTAAGCAGCCTTAGCCCTGAGCTTCTGGTACCTTCGGGTCCAGCAATCACCAGGGGATGTCTGTAAACCCAAAGTGATTGTCATATAGAACAGAATCGCCGTGCAGTACGTTGTGGACGAAGCGGCTAAAACTTACACAACTCGCCCAAAGCACCCTGCCCTTCGGGTCGCTGAGGGTTAACTTAATAGAAACGGCTACGCATGTAGTACCGACAGCGGAGTACTGGCGGACGGGGGTTCAAATCCCCCCGGCTCCACCAATTCGAAGCATCGACAAAACCCGCCTAGTGCGGGTTTTGTTGTTTCTGGAGGCTGGAAAGCCCAGCCGGCGGGCCTTCGGATTTTTCCTTCAAGATGTCGCGCCGTTGGTGAACTGGCGCAGCACCCACCACAACGCTAACGTTCCCCCGTCGCTGCTCATCAGCGACCGGCTTTGACAGGCCGAAAAGTGTAACCTTTCACACCCCATGATTTAACGGCATGCTTCACGCATCCCGTCTCGTTCATGGCGGCTGTGCGTGGGGCATCTTCGGGTGCGCCGGGTTCCTACACTTCCGGCCTGTCAACCCGCGTACAGCTGCCACCCAATCCTGTTTGACAGCAGGGGGCGGCAGCTCCTTAAACAGTGTGGGAGCTTCATCATGAAAAAAATCACCCCAAATCCCCCAGCGAACCTTTTCACGGTCGCTCAAGACATCGACCCAGAAACCCTCTTGATTCAAGCCAGCGAAACCCTGGCCTCGCTGAACGCTATCACCACTGACCTAGCCTTCGAACTCGAAGGCGAAAACCGTCAAAAGCTTTTGGGCAGCCAACAATTAATCGTGCTGGGTGAGTTATTGATCGAGCGGGTGCTGTCCGTACTGCACCCCACGACCGCCACATCACCTTCCCCGCAGTAGTAAAAATCAAAAGGCCGATTTGCTACGCAGCAACTCGGCCTTAAGAACCTTCAATCCTCGGCGCACCTTGGTTCAAAACAAGCAGGCTATCGGCGGCCGTTGACCCGCGGGGCAGAGCTCGAGGTATGGACTGCACATGGCTGACGGCCAGTCATTCTCCTGCCACCACATAAACATCGCACCCGACTAAGGATCTGGCGGCACTGGCCTGGCACTCATCTTGGCATGCAGGAGGGTCCCCCCTTTGTAACCAGCTTCTATCTGTCGACGAGGACCAGTTTCCTTCTCTCGATTGGTACCGATAAAACGATGCTGGTGCGCGTTTCGCCATAATTATTAATCTTCGCGATAACGTTCTCAATGTCTGCCATCGACTTGGCATAGATTCTAATAAGGTAAGAGTCATTACCCGTAACGTGCAGGCATTCAACGACCTCTGGGATGTCGTTGAGCGTCGCGATCAACTTGGATTTTGATGGTTTGAAGGTCGTCATGCCGACAACGGCTGATATGCCAAACCCCAGCTTCGCTGGATCAACCTGAGCACAATAGCCAGAAATGATTCCCCCATCCTCGAGCTTTCGCAGACGGTCAGTTGTGGCAGGAATGGAAAGGCCCGCGTGCTTTGACAATTCGGTAATGGAAATGCGCCCCAAATCTTGCACCACGCTCAAGATTTTGATGTCTATACGATCCATGAAGGTCTTCCGTGAAAAAAGGTGAAAATTTTAATGAAGCTCATACAATTTCCATTAAAAAATAATCCATCAAAAAAGTAGTAAGTGCTAGCCTATTTTCAGCCCATGAAAACTCTACAAAAAAAAACAAACGACGAACTGCTTCACTTTTGAAGCGCTGCCCAACAGAGTGAAGATTACCGAGCTTCTGCCGCATAAGTGGAATCCTGTCGAAGCGACTATTTTCCAAGCGTCTAATTTTTAGGAGAAAGCCATAAAGGCTTTATCAATTGTACGGCCCAGTGGCGGCCGAATCGCTTCTGGCGAGAAAATCCTCGAAGTCCGTCGTTGGCTTCCAGACTTAGATCCTTGCGAGGATCTCCTGATTGTGGAAAACGAGCGATTTCTCCATAACGATGGGGACGAAGACGATAACGGTATTGCCGTGGCAATTGTGCGCGTGAAAGCCGTGCGTCCCTTCATCCTCGCTGATATGCAAGCGGCCTGTGCAAGCTATTTTGAGGATGGCTGGCTCGCATGGGAGTTGAGTGAGATAAGGCCAGTCACACCCCCTGTGACCATCCGTGCGGCACGGGGTATCTACGAGGTAGATTTCCTTCTCCCAGACAAACGCTGAACATTGAGCAAGATGTGTTGGGCAGACGCTTACTTTTAGCAGTGCAACCGTATCAGACATCTATCTCGCGATAGGACGTTTGAAAGCCTATATCGAGTTAAAAATGCAGCCCCTAACGCTTTAATAGGGGCCGCTGCACGCTCCCTGTGGCCCTTATGCAGCAGCGGCAAGCATGACACCGGTGACCACTTGATACGCACCAAGGACGGTGATGGTCGATCCGGAAAAGTAGTTAATCAATTTGAGTTTTGACTTGGATATTCTGGTTTTGAATGCGGAGGAAAAACCGCTTAATCCAAGCCACCAAACCGCGGAACCTAGAAATATACCGGTCACCATTGGCCACACTGAAGGCTGGCCTTGGTCGCCGACCATGCCATCGCTCATTGACGCGAATATGGCGATGAACGACAAGATGGTCATCGGGTTCGATAAGGTCAAAAGCAATGTCGTCGAATAGGCTTTCATCATGCCGGCCCGTTCGCCCGACAAGGCGGTTGCAGGCTCCTTTGACTTTATCGTCTGGTAGCCGATGTACGCCAGAAAAAGCCCGCCGAAAATGCACAGCCAGGGTTTGAACATAATCAGTGTTGTGATAATCGCGGTGATCCCTAACGCGCCTATAAAGCCATACATTGCGTCGGCGGTTGCTGCCCCTAACCCTGTTGCAAAACCTGACCTCCAGCCTCGCATAAGGCTGCGCTGTATACATAAAAGGCCTATTGGGCCGACGGGGGCTGCTATGCACAGTCCGATAATCATCGACTTCATAAAGATCAACATAAATCCCCCTCCGTAATTGAGTTTATAGATTAGATGCTGAACGCGCGCAGATGAATTAAATATTCAACTATTTTTGACAAGTTTATATATATTTTTAAGGCATAAATAAAAAACAACCTTACTTATTAAGGAAAGCAAAAAAACCCTTCACATAGCGAAATCATTCACTCATCGGGTCAATTGACGCCCCTCTGCTTCAGCAATAGACCTGCTGAACGCCACTCGACGAGAGCGTCAAAAAAGAGGTTCCGAGTCGATCCGTCTATTCTTGGAGCGCCCCCAGCAGAATGAACACTGCTTGATTTCACCCCTTCTTTGTGGCGAGAATTTTCGCCAAATGAAACATCCAATTTTAGTAAACCACCATACCTACAGCTCAACGGCATTTACGCCGAAGCCCTTCAACAAAAAAGACGTCCACGGACGTCTTTTTTTGTACCTGAAATTCGCCCCCAATCACCCCCGCGCCGGATCTCTACGCACCACCAACATCCCCACAAAAACCACCCCCAC
>NZ_WKDB01000028.1:0-78699 GCF_021606215.1 Pseudomonas sp. PA-5-4B
GTGTTGGGGGTGGTGGCTGGGGTGATTCACTGGCTCGGAGCGCCGCGCCGCATTCAAGAACTGGCGTAAATCTCAGATCAAATGGAGATCAAAACTGTGGGAGCGGGCTTGCCCGCGATAGCGGTGGACCAGGCAATACCTAGCCAGCAGGTGTACCGCTATCGCAGGCAAGCCAGCTCCCACAGGGGATTGCGTTTCAAGTCAGGTAATGCTCGTTCCCACGCTCTGCGTGGGAATGCCGCCTGGGACGCTCTGCGTCCCCAAGTGGGCCTGACGCAGAGCGTCACCGCATGCATTCCTTTGCTGCGCGTGGGAACGATCAAATTCGAACGATCAAAGGGGATCCACTGTGGGAGCTGGCTTGCCTGCGATAGCCGTGGGTCAGTTGGCAGATGGGTAGCTGATACACCGCTATCGCAGGCAAGCCAACTCCCACAGTGGATTGCATTTCAAGTTGAGTAATAAAAAAGGCGACCTTTCAAAGGTCGCCTTTTGTTATTGCGCGTATTGCTTGCTCAACCCCGGCGGCACGCCGTGCACATCGGTGTCTTCCCACGGCCCGTTCGGGCTGATGGAGCGGCTCCAGCCGTTGCTCCAGCGGTAGTAGGTGCGCTGGCGGTAGAAGGTGTCGGGCTGTTCGTCCAATACATACACCTGCATCTTGCCGTCCCAGTGGCTGGCGGCGCCCGGTGGAGGGGCGAAGGTCGGCGATTTGCTTGGCACAGGTTTCGGCGGCGGTGTTACCGGGCCGGAAGGCTTGGTGCTCGGTTGGGTCGACGGGCCAGACGGTGGGATGGTCGGGCCGGTGGGTGCGGGAGGCCGATGGACCGCACAAGCGCTCAGCCCCAATACCAGGCTGAGCAAGGTGATACGTGCAAATGCGGTCATAGGCGTTTCCTCGATTTACTTGTCCGGAGTGTCAATGGTCAGTTGCTGCAGCGCAGTGGTAGTGCTGGCCAAAGGTTGGCTGCGGCCGATCCACTCGCCAGTGGTCGGCTGACCGGCCCGGGATATGCGCGCAACCAGTTGGACTTCGGGGAAGTTCGACAGTTTCAACTGCGGCATCATTGCGTCCGCATCGCCCAGTTCGACGGTAACCGGCAGTTCAGCCACGGTGACACGCTTGGCCGCCAACGGTGCCGGAGGGCCATTCACGGCGCGGGCGAAGATGAACACGCTGTCGGTGGGCAGGGCTTTGGCCTTCACATCAGGTGCCAGGTCCACACGGACTTTCATCACGGTTTTTGCCGCGACGGTGCCACCGCTTTCCTTGAGCTTCTCGGCCGCGCGGTCGATACCGCCTTGCAGCGCGACACGGGAGTTGTCTTGCGCTGGCAACTGGGCCAACAGGCGGTTCCAGTAATCGATGGCTTCCTGATAACGCTGGCCTTCAAAGGCGGCGATACCCAGCAGGCCAAGGCTGGTGACTTCTTTGGGGTCGAGCTTCAAGGCTTCATCGGTCAGCGCCTGCACCTTGGGCGACCATTGTTTGTTGTCGGCAAAGTACTGCGCCTGGGCCCATTGGCCGAGCAGTTCGGGCTGGCGACCGGCGAGAGCGACGGTGCGCTCGAAGATTTTCGCGGCATCGGCGGAACGGTCCTGAGCCATGTAAGCGCGACCGAGGAAGTACAAGCCTTCCGCCGAGTCCGGCTGGGCGGCGGCGGCGCGCTCCAGGCGGCGGGTCATGTCTTGCATCGACACCGGCGGCTGGGAGAATTCGCGGGTCAGCTCGACCTTGTCGCTCGCCCCGTAATGCAGGTACAGCGCAACGCCCAGGACCGGCACGAGAAACGCCGCCAACAACGGCAGTGGTTTGCCCAGGCGCGATTCACGCGGCTTTTCCACGCCTTCGGTATCAGCCAGCAACTCACGCGCAGCCTCGGCGCGGCCGGTGTCGAGCTGGGCGGCATTCAGCACGCCTTCGTCCTGCTGCACTTGCAGCTCGGCTACGCGTTCCTGGTAGAGCGCCACGTTCAGTGCGGTGCGGTCCTCTTCACGCTGGGCACGGCGGCCGCGCAGTACAGGGATCAACAGAAAACTCAGGGCAATCAGGAGCAGCAACCCTGCTGCGAGCCAAAAATCAATCATCAGTCTTGGTGTCCAGCAATTGGTCGAGGCGTTTGCGTTCATCCGGGGAGAGCGCATCGGAACCATCAGTAGGCGCAGCGCGGCGACGGCGCACGATCACGGCCATCACCACCACGCCGGCCAGCAACAGCCCAGCGGGGCCGAACCAGAGCAACGCAGTCTTGCCGGTAAGGGCCGGTTTGTAGCGCACGAAATCACCGTAGCGGTCGACCATGAAGTCGATGATCTGCTGGTTGTCCTTGCCCTCCCCCAGCATGCGGAAAATCTCTTTGCGCAGGTCGGCGGCGATCGGGGCGTTGGAGTCGGCGATGTCCTGGTTCTGGCACTTGGGGCAGCGCAGTTCCTTGGTCAATTCGCGAAAACGCTCACGGTCACCGTCCTTCGCGAACTCGTAGGTGTCGATGGCCGCATGGGCGACGCCAACCAGTCCAAGTGCAAGAACCGCAGCGGCTAACAGACGCTTCATGGCTTGGCCTCATCGACCAGTGCCTGGTACTTGGCGGCCAGTTGCTCGCGCCAGACCACTTCGTCGATCACGCCAACATACTTGTCGCGGATCACGCCTTTGGCATCGATGAAGAAGGTTTCCGGCGCGCCGTATACACCGAGGTTGAGACCGAGGTTGCCGTCCTCATCGCGGATATCCAACTGGTAGGGGTTATGGAACTCGGCCAGCCACTTCAAGGCGGCAGCATTGTCGTCCTTGTAGTTGATGCCGTAGATCACCACGCCCTGCTCGGCCAGTTTGTTCAGTACCGGGTGTTCAACGCGGCAGGAAATGCACCAGGTGCCCCACACATTGACCAGCGCCGGTTTACCCAGCAGGTCGGCCTGGGTCAGGGTTTTGTCGCCCTGCACGGTCTTCAGGCTGAACGCAGGGAAGGGTTTACCGATCATCGCCGAGGGCAACTCGGCCGGATCGAGGTACAAGCCGCGATACAAGAACACTGCCATCACCAGAAAGGCCGCCAGCGGCAACACCATCAACCAACGCTTCATGCCGCCGCTCCTTGCAGGCCGAGGGCTTCACGCACACGGCTTTTGACCTTGACGCGATAACGCCGGTCCAGCGCGGCCAGCAACCCGCCGAAACCGGTGAGCAAACCGCCGAACCAGATCCAGCGCACAAACGGTTTGACGTGCACGCGCACCGCCCAGGCGCCGTCGCCCAGCGGCTCACCCAATGCCACATAGAGGTCACGGGTGAAACCGGCGTCGATACCCGCTTCGGTCATCATCGAGCTTTGCACGGTGTACAGGCGTTTCTCCGGGTGCAGCACCGCCACTTCCTTGCCGTTGCGCACGACACGAACAGTGCCTTTGTCGGACGTGAAGTTCGGGCCTTCGAAGTGCTTGGCGCCTTCGAAAATGAAGTGGTAACCGGCCAGGTCCATGGACTCACCCGGCGCCAGGCGCAGGTCGCGCTCAGCGCTGTTCTGGCTGGACAGCACCACGCCGAGGGCGCACACGGCGATGCCGATGTGGGCGACTTGCATGCCCCAGTAGCTGCGGGTCAACGTCGGCAAGCCTTTGATCAGGCCTTTGTGACGGGTCTTGTCGAAAATATCGCGAACGCCGGCCAGCAATACCCAGGCAGCCAGCAGGAAAGTGGCAAGCACCGCCCAATTGAAATCGCCGTAGGCGAACCCGGCGATCACTGCCAGGGCCACGCTGCCCAGCAGCACCGGCATCAGCATGCCGGCCAGCCATTTGACCGGCGTGTCTTTCCAGCGCACCAGCACACCAACGGCCATGACCACCATCAACAGGCCCATCAACGGGATAAACAACGCGTTGAAGTACGGCGGCCCGACGGACAGCTTGGCGCCGCTCAAAGCGTCCAGCACCAAGGGGTACAGGGTGCCGAGCAGGATCATCGACGCGGCCACCACCAGCACCAGGTTATTGCCCAGCAGCAGGGTTTCCCGCGACCACAGGTTAAAGCCGACCTGGCTCTTGACCACGGGTGCGCGCAACGCAAACAGGGTCAGCGAGCCACCGACTACAAACAGCAGGAAGATCAGGATGAACACGCCGCGCTCCGGGTCGGACGCAAACGCATGCACCGAGGTCAACACGCCCGAACGCACCAGGAAAGTACCCAGCAGGCTGAGGGAAAACGCGGCGATGGCCAGCAACACGGTCCAGCTTTTGAACACGCCGCGTTTTTCGGTGACGGCCAGCGAGTGAATCAGCGCGGTGCCCACCAGCCAGGGCATGAACGAGGCGTTTTCCACCGGGTCCCAGAACCACCAGCCGCCCCAGCCGAGTTCGTAGTAGGCCCACCACGAACCGAGGGTGATACCGATACCGAGGAACGCCCAGGCCACAATGGTCCATGGCCGCGACCAGCGCGCCCAGGCCGCATCGAGGCGCCCGCCGAGCAAGGCGGCGATGGCAAACGCAAAGGCCACGGAGAAACCGACGTAGCCCATGTAGAGCATCGGCGGGTGCACGATCAGGCCGATGTCTTGCAACAACGGGTTGAGGTCATGCCCATCCATCGGGATCTGCGGCAGGATGCGCGTGAACGGGTTGGAGGTCATGATCAAAAACAGCAGGAAGCCGATGCTGATCATGCCCATCACCGCCAACACGCGGGCCAGCATGACCTGCGGCAGTTGGCGCGAGAACACCGATACGGCAAAGGTCCAGCCGCCAAGGATCAAGGCCCACAGCAGCAACGAACCTTCGTGGGCGCCCCACACGGCGCTGAACTTGTAGTACCACGGCAGCGCGCTGTTGGAGTTATTGGCGACATAGGCGACGGAAAAGTCGTCGGTCATAAAGGCGTAGGTCAGGCAGCCAAACGCGAACACCAAAAAGGCAAACTGGCCCCAGGCGGCCGGCTGCGCCAGGCTCATCCACAGGCGGTCGCCGCGCCAGGCGCCGAGCAACGGCACCACGGCCTGGACGATGGCGAAGCACAGGGCGAGGATCATCGCCAACTGGCCCAGCTCCGGAATAAACAGTGCGGACGTCATGGCTTAGCCCTCCTTGGCAGGTGCTGGGGCCGATTGGCCGCTGTCTTTCAACGCCTTGGTCACTTCCGGCGGCATGTACTTCTCATCGTGCTTGGCGAGTACTTCATCGGCCACCACCACGCCGTCGGCGTTGAGCTTGCCCAGGGCGACGATGCCCTGGCCTTCACGGAACAGGTCCGGGAGGATGCCGCGATAGGTGATGGTCACGGCTTTGTTGAAGTCGGTGACCACAAAGGTCACGTCAAGGGAATCACCGGAACGCTTCAAGGAGCCCTTCTCGACCATGCCGCCGGCGCGGATGCGCGTGTCGACAGGCGCTTCGCCATTGGCGATCTGGGTCGGGGTGTAGAACAGGTTGATGTTCTGCTGCAAGGCGCTCAGGGCCAGGGTCACGGCAATGCCGACGCCGGCCATGATGGCGAGGATGATCAACAGACGCTTTCTACGCAGCGGATTCACTTATCGGTCTCCCGGCGCAAACGACGCGCCTCTTGTTGCAGGTAACGCTTGCGGGCCAGGATCGGCGCGGCAACGTTGAGGGCCAGCACTGCCAGGCAGATGCCATAGGCCGTCCAGACATACAGGCCGTGATGGCCCATGGCGAGAAATTCACTGAACGAGTTGAAGTTCATCCGCGCGCTTCCAGGCTGTTTTGCACTTCGGTCTTGACCCAACTGGTGCGGGCTTCACGCTTGAGCACTTCGAGGCGCATGCGCATCAGCAGCACGGCGCCGAAGAAGCAGTAGAACCCCAGCACCATCAGCAGCAGCGGCGCCCACATTTCCACGGGCATCGCCGGTTTTTCGGTGAGGGTGAAGGTGGCGCCCTGGTGCAGAGTGTTCCACCACTCCACCGAGTATTTGATGATCGGAATGTTGATTACGCCGACAATCGCCAGCACCGCACAGGCCTTGGCCGCGCTGTCGCGGTTGCTGATGGCATTGCCCAGGGCGATGAGGCCGAAGTACAGGAACAGCAGGATCAGCATGGAGGTCAGTCGCGCATCCCACACCCACCACGAACCCCAGGTGGGTTTGCCCCAGATCGCGCCGGTGACCAGCGCCACGGCGGTCATCCAGGCGCCGATGGGCGCGGCGCATTGCAGGGCCACGTCGGCCAGTTTCATCTTCCACACCAGCCCGACGATGCCGCACACCGCCAGCATCACATAGCAGGACTGCGCCAGCATGGCGGCGGGCACGTGGATATAGATGATGCGAAAGCTGTTGCCTTGCTGGTAGTCCGGCGGCGCGAAGGCCAGGCCCCAGACCAGGCCGATGCCGATCAGCAAAATGGCGGCGATGCTCAACCACGGCAGCAATTTGCCGCTGATGCCGTAAAACCATTTGGGCGAGCCGAGCTTGTGAAACCAGGTCCAGTTCATTACTGTTTCCATCACGGTGGCTGTGCGTCATTGCGCAAAGCTCAGGGTCTTTACTGGCCAAGGCATAACACTTGGCCAGACCTCATTATTCGCCGACGCTGATCTTCAGGCCAGCCGCTATAGCAAAGGGTGTCAGGGTTACCGCCAGGGCGGTCAGGCTGCCAAGCCACAGGAGGTAACCGGTCGCCGGCATGCCCATGAGCGCGGCCTGCAAGGCGCCGCTGCCCAGGATCAACACCGGGATGTACAAAGGCAGAATCAGCAGGGCCAGCAACAGGCCACCCCGCTTCAAACCGACGGTCAACGCTGCGCCCACCGCCCCCAACAGGCTGAGCACCGGCGTACCGAGTAACAAGGACAGGAGCAACACCGGCAGGCACTCAACGGGCAAGCCGAGCATCATCGCCAGCAGCGGCGAGAGCAATACTAGCGCCAAGCCGGAAAAAACCCAGTGTGCCAGCACCTTGGCCAGTACCAGAAGTGGCAAGGGGTGCGACGAAAGGACCCACTGCTCGAGGGAACCGTCTTCAAAATCACTGCGAAACAGCCCGTCCAGCGAGAGCAGCACCGATAAAAGCGCGGCCACCCACACCAGTCCCGGGGACAAGGTTTGCAACAGTTTAGTCTCGGGGCCGACTGCCAGCGGGAACAGCGCGATAACGATGGCGAAGAATACCAAGGGATTGGCCAATTCAGCCGGGCGACGGCACAACAGGCGGGCTTCACGGGCGACTAACAGCGCGAACACACTCATGCCGACCACCGCCCTAAATCCAGGTCGCGGTAACCGGCGGGCCTGCGCGCCAGCGTGTGGTGGGTGGTGAGCAGCACCAGGCCACCCTGTTCACAGTGCTGTGCCAGGTGTTCTTCGAGTTGGGCGACGCCCTGCTTGTCGAGGGCGGTGAAGGGTTCGTCGAGAATCCACAGCGGCGGGCCAGGCAGATACAAACGTGCCAGCCCCACGCGGCGCTGCTGGCCGGCGGACAAGGTGTGGCAAGGGACATCTTCGAAGCCTTTAAGGCCAACAGCGGCCAAGGCTTGCCAGATGGCATCGCGGGGCGCCGGATGATGCAGGGCGCTGAGCCAGCTGAGGTTTTCTTCCGGCGTGAGCACGTCCTTGATGCCGGCGGCGTGGCCGATCCAGATCAGGTTGCGCGCAAGCTCGGTGCGTTGTTCGTTGAGGGGCTTGCCGTTGAGTCGAACCTCACCGGCCGTCGGCTGCATCAACCCGGCCAGCAGGCGCAACAAACTGGTCTTGCCGCTGCCATTGGGGCCGCTGATCTGCACCATGTCGCCGCCCGCCAGCCGCAGTTCGAGGTGCTCGAACAGCAGGCGCAGGTCGCGTTCACAGGCAAGCGCTACGGCTTCTAGAAGAGGGCTGGTCAAAAGATCGCGGGCCTTTACGGTTCAAGTCGGCGGTGCAGCGGCCGTTATAGAGAAGTGCACAATAACGGCTTTGGCGACCGATTTTAGAGAGCTGGATCAAATAGTTGTGAGGTTTTTACCGCTCTCTTTGCAGACGGGCGGCATTATACATGTGATGCCCTACTCTAAAGAGGGCAATTTCCCCAGAGACGACGCGCACGATGACCGGTGAGATCAACCTTCCTACGCTGCCGCCAGCACCGACGCCCGGGCCTGCCCCGCTGCCGCCGACCGGCGAGTTGTTGAAACTGCTGGAGCCGCAGACCGGCCTGATCGACCCTGGCAAAACCGCGAACGCCGAGGTGATAGCGCTTAAACAAGGCGGCGATGCGTTTCAGCTGTTGCTCAAGTTGACCCTCGAAGGCGGCCGCCAGACATTGGTACAGGCCAGCAGCGCCCAGCCGTTGCCGCTGGGCAGCAACGTGGCGGTGAGCCAGACGCCGACCGGCAACCTGACCATCACCTTGCAGCAAGCCCTGAGCGCCAATGTGGCCGCCCTGACCCGCATCGACACCACGCAACTGCCGGTGGGCACGCTGTTGCAGGCCAAGGTGCTGACCACCCAGATGCTGCCGCAAGGCACCGCGCAACCGGCGATCTATCGCTCATTGGTCAGCGTACTCAATAACGCCCTGGCCGGCACCACGTTGAGTCTGGAAAGCCCGCAGCCGCTGCGGGTCGGCAGCTTGCTCAGTGCGGTGGTGCAGAACGCGCAGACCCTGAATTTCGTGCCGTTGAGCGGTCTCAAGGATCAACTGGCCGTGGCGCAACAGTTGTCGACCCAGCAAAGTCGCCAAGGCTCGCTGGATGTGCTGTTTACCGCGCTGCAAAGCCTGCCTGCCGATGACACCACCTCCAGCGACCTGCGCGCCGCCGCCGCGCGCTTGCTCAACGCCCTGCCCGACCTGGCGCAAGTCAGCAACCCCAAGGTGCTGGCGCAGTTGGTACAAAGTAGCGGCGTGTTTCTTGAAGCCAAACTGCTGGCCGGGCAAGACCCGCAAGTGCCACCGCTGGACATGAAAGGCAGCCTGCTGCGGCTGGTCGCCGAACTGCTGCCGGCGCTGCCCGCCGCCACTAATCTGAACGCCATCCTCGCCGCCAATACCCTGGCCCAGGTACTGCCCAACTTCGTGCGCAACCCGCTCAGCACCCTCGGCCAGATCGGCGCACGACAAGCCCCGGCGGGCTTTCCGCTGCCGGACCGGCTGATGGCCAAACTTGCAGGCGAAGGCGACCTGGAAAACCTGCTGCGCCTGGCCGCCGGGGCCATTTCCCGGCTGCAAAGCCACCAGTTATCGAGCCTGGAGCAAACCGGCACTACCGCCGATGGCCGCCTGCAAACCACTTGGCAGTTGGAAATCCCCATGCGCACCTTGCAGGACATTGTGCCGTTGCAGGTCAAGTTCCAGCGTGAAGAACCGCCGCCGGACAAGGACCAACCGGAGCGCAAGGACAAGAAAGACCCCAAGCAAATGCTCTGGCGCGTCGAGCTGGCCTTCGACATGGAGCCGCTGGGGCCGTTGCAGGTGCAGGCGCAACTGACCCAGGGCAAATTGTCCAGCCAGCTGTGGGCCTCGCGCCCGTTTACCGCCAGCCTGATCGAAAGCCATTTGGGCAGCTTGCGCGAGCGCCTGGTGACCTCGGGCATCAATGTCGGCGACCTGGACTGCCACCTCGGTACGCCGCCACGTGGGCCACGAACCGGATTGGAGCAACGCTGGGTGGATGAAACCGCATGAAAAACTCCCTTCCGCCACGCCAGGCGATTGCCCTCAAGTACGACGGCCAGCAAGCGCCGACCCTGACGGCCAAGGGCGACGATGCCCTGGCCGAAGCCATTTTGAAGTTGGCGCGGGAAAATGAAGTGCCGATCTATGAGAATGCCGAGCTGGTGAAACTGCTGGCGCGCATGGAATTGGGCGACAGCATCCCGGAGGAGCTGTACCGCACGGTGGCCGAGATTATTGCGTTTGCGTGGACGCTCAAGGGCAAATTCCCGGTGGGCTATGACCCGAATGCCGAGCCGATGGAGCGGGATGTGACTGCGCGTGGGGATGATTACTAGCTACACGCAAATCCAAATGTGGGAGCTGGCTTGCCTGCGATGGCATCAACCGGGTGTACCTGACACTCCGAGGTGTCTGCATCGCAGGCAAGCCAGCTCCCACAGTCGGTCTCTATTGTCAGTTCAGGACTTCACTCAAGGGAATGAAATTGACGCGGTCGCCAATATCGAGTGTCGTCCCCTCCAACACCTCCACAAACCCTTCGGCCCACGCCGCGCTGCGTAGCACGCCGGAGCTCTGGTTGCGGTAGATAATCGCCCGGCCCTGCTCGATACGCCCGCGCAGGTACTCGCGGCGGTTGCCCGGCTGAGGCCACACGAACCCCACCGGCACTTCGAAGCGCAGCGGCGCCACGTCCTGCACGCCTTGGCGGCGCAGCAGATAGGGCCGGGCCAGCAGCGCAAAGGTCACCAAAGTCGACGCCGGGTTGCCAGGCAGGCCAATCACCGGCACACCGCGAAAGTGCCCGAAGGTCAGCGGTTTGCCTGGTTTGATCGCAAGTTTCCACAGGGCCAGTTCGCCCTCTTCGCGCAGGGCGATGCCGAGAAAGTCCGCCTCGCCGACCGAGACACCGCCGGTGGACAGGATCAGGTCGACACTGCCCAGGCTTGCCAGGCGTGTGCGGGTCTTTTCCAGGTCATCCGGAAGAATCCCGGCATCGATCACTTCACAGCCCATGCGCACAAGCCAGCTGCACAACACACGCCGGTTGCTGTTGTAGATCTGCCCCGGCCCCAGCGGCAGGCCGGGTTCGATCAGTTCATCGCCGGTGGACAGCACGGCCACGCGTACCCGGCGCACCACACTTAAACAGTCATGCCCGAGGGAAGCAGCCAGGCCCAGCTCTATCGGGCCAAGCCGGGTGCCTGCGTTAAGCACCAACTCGCCGACCGTGGTTTCCTGGCCTTGGGGGCGGATGTTCTGGCCGGCCCGCAAGCGCTCGGTGAAGCTCACGCGGTCGTCGGCGTGGACCACGGCGTTTTCCTGCATCTGCACACAATCGGCGCCTTCGGGCACCGGCGCGCCGGTAAAGATGCGCGCGCAAGTGCCGGCCGCCAGTGGCTGCGGTGCCTGGCCGGCGAAGATGCGCTGGCTCACGGGCAGCGGCTCGCCGGTCCAGTCCGACAGGCGCAGGGCGTAACCGTCCATGGCGCTGTTGGGCCAAGGCGGCAGGTCGAGGGTGGAGACCAAATCTTGCGCCAATACGCGGCCATCACACTCGGCCAAGGGCTGCACGTCGTGCTCGCGAATCGGCGTTGCTTCAGCCATGTCCAGTAGTTGCTGCAGCGCTTGTTCCACCGGCATCAGTGCACCGGACTTGCCAGGCTTATCCACGGGATTCGCAGGGTTCGGCCTGCTTCAGGTGCGGCACAAAGTTGCACGGGCGGTGGCGGTTATCCAGTTGCTCGGCAAGGATGCCATCCCAACCGGTGCGCACCGCGTTGGTCGAACCCGGCAGGCAGCAGACCAGCGTGCCATTGGCCAGGCCGGCCAGGGCGCGTGATTGGACGGTGGAGGTGCCGATATCAGCCACGGAGATCTGGCGGAACAGTTCGCCAAAACCATCGACCTGCTTGTCCAGCAGGCAGCTGACGGCTTCGGGCGTGCTGTCGCGGCCGGTGAAGCCGGTGCCGCCGGTGATCAGCACCACTTGCACCACGTCTTCGGCGATCCAGTGGGCGACCTGGGCGCGGATTTTGTACAGGTCGTCCTTGAGCAGTACGCGCTCGGCCAGGTTGTGGCCGGCGGCGGCCAGGCGATCGACGAAGACCTGGCCGGAGGTGTCGGTGTCCAGGGTGCGGGTGTCGCTGACAGTCAGCACAGCGATATTGAGGGGTACGAAGGGCGCATCAGCCTTGGCTTTCATGGCTTGGTCCGGTTGTCGAATGAACAGCCCGATGTTATATCACAGGCCCCTATTTGCCTGCCGCTGCGGAACCACCATGTCGCTTGATTCTTCGCCCCTGCCTTGTTCGATCCTGCTGCTGGCCGGCGGCCGTGGCCAACGCATGGGCGGCCAGGACAAAGGCCTGCTGCCCTGGCACGGCCAGCCATTGGTTGCACATTTGCAGCGCCTGACCCGACCGCTGACCGATGACCTGATCATCTCGTGCAACCGCAACCATGAGCAGTACGCACCCTATGCCGACCAGTTGGTGAGCGACGACAGCCCGGACTTCCCCGGCCCGCTGGCGGGCATCCGCGCGGGCCTGGCCGCCGCGCGCCATGCGCATGTGCTGATACTGCCGTGTGACGTACCCAACATCGACGTGAGACTGTTGGCCGATTTGTGTGAGACGGCACACCGCAACCCGCAGGTGCCGGTAATGGTACGCCATGGCGAGTTCTGGGAACCCTTGATCTGCATCATCCCCACCCACCTCAAAACCCAGGTACAACAGGCATGGGACGCCGGTGAGCGCAGCCCGCGCAAGATATTCCTGCAGTTGGGCGGTGTGGGCCTGGAATGCCAAGCTGACGACCCACGCCTGGCCAATCTGAATACACCCGAGCTGTTGCACCCTGGGTCTGGCGTGTCAGAATGAACCTCGCACAAGGAACTTTGTCGACGCCATGCGCGTCACAAGGTCAGCTATTTAAAAGAATTCTCTTGGAGACAAACTCATGACTCAACGGACCATCGCCGCTCTCATGCTTGCACTGGGCCTCGCCACTCTCGCCGGTTGCGCTTCGCCTACAGTGATCACCCTGAATGACGGTCGCGAAATCCAGGCCGTCGACACCCCTAAATACGACAAGGCTTCGGGCTTCTACGAGTTCGAACAACTTGACGGCAAGCAGACCCGTATCAACAAGGATCAGGTTCGCACCGTTAAAGACCTGTAAGTCTTAAGCGTTTGCCCACAAGGCCCGCCATGTGCGGGCCTTGTCGTTTCTGGCGGTTACCAGTCGAGGGTGATGCGGCTGCGAAAATGGCGTTGTTCACCGGTCACCGGGTCAATAAAGCGCACGCCCTGGGCCAGCAGTTTGAGTGGGTTGGCGTAGTCGTCCTCGGCATCCTTGAGCACATCGGGGTAGAACGGGTCGTTGCAGATACTCGCCCCCAGCGCCGTCATGTGCACCCGCAGCTGGTGCTTCTTGCCGGTCACGGGGAACAGGCCGTAGCGCCACAGATCGCCATTTTTCTCGCGCACTTGCACCGCCGTTTCGGTGTTGCTGGCGCCCGGCCCTTCCTGCATGCGAAAGAACGGCTGGCCATCGACCAGGCGACTTTTATGCACCAGCGGGAAGGTCAGGTCGGGTAAGGCCGGGGCAATGGCTTCGTAGAATTTATCGATGCGCCGTGTGGGAAACAGCTGTTGATACGCCGACCGGGTTTGCGGGTTGGCCGAGAACAGCACCAGCCCCGCCGTGTGCCGATCAATGCGATGCAGGGGCACCAGCGCGGGGTTATCCAGGCGACGAATCAGGCGGCGCAACAGGGTTTGTTCGACGTATTCGCCGGCCGGGGTCACCGGCAGAAAGTGTGGTTTGTCGGCCACCACCAAGTGCTCATCGGCATACAGGATGCTTTCCTGAACCGGGATCACCTTCTCATTCGGCACTTCGCGAAAATAATAAATGCACAGGCCTTCCTTGTAGGCGAGGTCCAGGCTGATTGGCAGGCCATTGATGTCCAAGACGCGGCCACGGGCGACGCGGTCCAGCCAGTGTTCACGGCTGATCGCCGGAAAGTGCTCGCACAGGCAATCGAGCACTGTCGCCCACGGGCCGGGTGGCAGATACAAGGTGCTGGCTTGATGCTGGGACGCAGAGAAAGCGGATGTGGACATGCAATGCTCGAAACCTGGATAAACCGGCAGGCATTATCCCGCATGGAACGCGATTGGGCCTAGGTCGGATCTCAGGCCTTGGCCAATTGCGCTCGCAACACCGGCGAGGCGCTGGCCGCCTCGGTAAATTCCTTGAGCCAGCGCAACACGTCCACCGCTTCCCAGCGGCCGGGATCGTAGAGCGCGTACAACAAGCCCTGGTAACCCACCACGTCCAACTGCTTGTGGTAACCGGCGCGCTGGAACAACGCCTCGATCTCGGCAAAGCAGGTATTGAAATGCACTTTGTTAAACGGCGTCTTGCCTTCCGTGACCAGGCCGTCGAGGCGCAGCTCATTCACCGCATCGCGCACGACGTCGGCGGACATGCGATTGACGCTGCTTTTCAGTTGTTCAACATTCACCACGGGCGTTCCCTCTATTCAATCGCTGTACAAACATACAGTAACTTAATATTCGGAAACTCGCCATCGCGAAAACGCGCCTGTGCAATCAAGACCACCCGTGCGCGACCAGTGGGCCTGCTCAGAGGTTCTGCAACTGAGCACTTATGCGCTGACAATGGCTGCGCAGCACATCCACAAAGTGAATGACGCTGGACGATTCAGGGCGGTGCAACGGCCGCACGACACTCACACAGTAAGAAATCGAATGGGAAAAACGCCGGATCTGCAAACCTCTGCCTACATAGTCCAGAGCGGTGAGCGGATTGACGATTGCTACGCCCACACCCAGGTTTACGGTCGCACACACAGCGCTGGCGTTATGCGTTTCGACCACCAGCCGTCTCTCAATGCCCGCCTGCTGAAAGATCGCGTCGGTTTTGATCCTGTAGGGGTCATCCGCCGCAAGGTAAACAAAGTTTTGCCCATTGAAGTCCTCTGGCGTGAGGACTGCTTTTGCATTAAGCACATGATGAGAAGGCAATACACACACCACATCAAGGTTTAACAAGGTTTCGCTGTGGGTTCCAGGTGGTGTCTCAAGGGTTTCAGTCAGCCCCAAATGATAACGCTGAGCCGTCAGTGACTCTTCCAGGGCGGGAGATTCCTGCGGCGTGACATTGATGCTGACACCCGGGAATTTAATACAAAAATCCTGGCAGACCTGTGGCAGCAAGGCATTCGAAAACGCAGGCTGGCAGGTCAGCGAAATTTGCCCATGGCGAAAGTGCCGGATGGCCTCAGCGGCGTTCTTGACGCGAGCCAGGCCCACATAGCTGCGCTGAACTTCATCGAAGAGCATCAGGCCATGCTCGGTGGGAATCAGTTTCGCGCCCGCGCGTTTGAACAAGGTCAACTGAGTCAAAGTTTCAAAACGACTCAGCTCGCGGCTGATAGTGGGCTGCGAGGTATGCAGCAATGCCGCGGCAGCGGTCGCACTGCCGGTGGTCATGACCGCCCAGAACACTTCCACATGGCGAAAACTGAAATTCATGAGCACACCCACGCGTTGAATTGAAGGGGGCGAACCATATCAGAAATGAATAGATGGCCATCATTTTGATATTTTTCTTTATTTTTTCGCCATGCACACTTGCATCGTCTGCGCCGAGAAAGTTGTCAGTGCGTTTAGTCGGAGTCATCCAATCGAGGTAGGAAGATGGACCATTTTAATTTTATCAACGGCCATTTACATGTAGAGCAAGTGGATGTAAGTGCCATTGTCGAACAGCACGGCAGCCCTGTTTATCTCTATTCAGCACAGACGCTGAAAAATCACTATGCCGTACTACAAAACGCATTTTCTGCACTGGCGCCTTTGATTTGCTTCTCGGTTAAAAGCTGCAGCAATCTCAGCGTCCTCAAGCTCTTGGTCGACCAAGGATCCGGCCTCGATGTGGTCAGTGGCGGTGAACTGTACCGGGCACTGATGGCAGGCGTGACCGCAGACAAGATAGTGTTCGCGGGTGTCGGCAAGTCCCAAGAAGAAATCAGCTATGCCGTTGACGTGGGCGTATTCCTTTTCAATGTGGAGTCCGAGGCAGAGCTGCTGCGCCTGGATGCGGTAGCGTCGGCGGCCGGCAAGCGTGTAAAGGTGGCCATTCGGGTCAATCCGGATGTGGTGGATGCCGGTACCCATGAGAAAACGGCCACTGGCGGCCGCCAGACGAAATTTGGCATACCGATTGAACGCGCCTATGAACTGTTTGCCCCAAAGCGTTACGCGAGCGTCGATGTCGTTGGCATCCATATACATCTCGGGTCCCCGATCCCATCGGCCCACACCTACTTGTCTGCCATCGACAAGATTGAAGAAATGGTCAACCGGCTTCAGGCCGCTGACTGCCCGATTGAGTTCATCAATATCGGCGGTGGGTTTCCAGCGCAATACGGCAACGAAAGCAATCCCGTCTGTTCACTGACTGAAACGGGAGCGCATATTTGTGAGCGTCTGCAAGAACTGAAACGTCGTGGTCTGCGCTTCATCATTGAGCCGGGCCGTTCGATCAGCGCGAACGCGGGCGTTTTACTCACCACGGTCGAGTACATCAAACAAGGCTGGGATCGCAAGATTGCGATTGTTGATGCGGGTATGAACGTCCTGCTGCGCCCCACTTTATACGGCGCGAATCACGTCATCTGGCCAACCCGATTTGGCGACTTTTCCGGCCATTGGACGGCGTTGAGCGAGAGCGTCCGTGAGGCGGGAGCCGCGCCTCTGGAAGAGGTCGACATTGTTGGCCCCATTTGTGAAACCGGCGATCACTTCGCATTAGGCCGGCCCTTGCCCGTACTGGAGGACGCAAGCTTGTTGGCGATTTTCTCATGTGGTGCTTATGGGATGAGCATGGCCAGCCAATACAACTCCCGAGGCCGCCCACCAGAAGTGCTGGTGGAGGGAGCACACGCCAAATTGATACGGCGGCGCGAAACCCACGATGACTTGATCGCGCATGAGCGCTGCGGTCTGGAGAACACTTAAAACGCTTGAACAGCCAAAGCCTGGTGGTCGGCAAGCCACCGGGCTCGCGCTATTTAAGGAAGTTGACCACCTGTTCGGCCTCGAATGGCCAATCCAGCTCCGCGCCTGTATCGGCGCGCCGAAGCACCGGGATGCGCAGCCCGTAAACTTCAGTGAGGTCATAGGGGTCAGTGATATCCACCAACTCCACCAGCAACCCGCCCTCGACGAGCGGCATGATTTCGGCTTCAGCAAGCTCACAGAGATGGCAACCCAGGGTGCCGAACAACTGGCATTCAGGAAGCATGGCGAATGGACCCGATCAAAAACAGGCAACCATTCTAAGCCCACCCACCTGACTGTGGCGAGCGGGCCAGCCTGTTGCCAGACAGTCGATCAATCCTGGCTGACCGCACCAATTTTGTGAATCGACAGATCCGCGCCGTAATACTCCTGCTCCTGACTCAGACGCAGCCCGTGCACGCGCTTGATCACGCCGTATACCAGCAAGCCGCCGCCCAATGCCACGGCCACGCCCAGCGCGGTGCCGATCAACTGGCTGATCAGGCTGACGCCGCCCAGGCCACCGAATGCGGTCTGGCCAAAGATCCCGCAGGCAATGCCGCCCCACACACCACACAGGCCATGCAGCGGCCATACGCCCAGCACGTCGTCGATCTTCCAGCGATCCTGGGCGGCGATAAAGCACCACACGAACAGCCCACCCGCGACCACGCCCGTGACCAGCGCGCCCACCGGGTGCATCAGGTCGGAGCCGGCGCAAATCGCCACCAGCCCTGCCAGCGGGCCGTTGTGCAGGAAGCCAGGGTCATTGCGGCCGATCACCAAGGCTGCGACCGTACCGCCGACCATCGCCATCAGTGAGTTGACGGCGACAAGGCCGCTGACGCCGTTGAGGGTTTGCGCGCTCATCACGTTAAAGCCGAACCAGCCGACGATCAGAATCCACGAACCCAACGCCAGGAACGGAATGCTCGAAGGCGCAAACGCGACCAGCCGCCCTTCCCTGTAGCGCCCGTTGCGCGGGCCCAACAGCAGCACCGCCGCCAGCGCCAGCCAGCCGCCCATGGCGTGCACCACCACGGAGCCGGCAAAGTCATGGAAGCTGGCGCCAAAGCGCGCGAGCAACCAGGCTTGCAGGCCAAAATTGCCGTTCCACACCATGCCTTCGAAAAACGGGTAGATAAACGCCACGATCAGCGCGGTGGCACACAGCTGCGGGGCGAACTTGGCGCGTTCGGCAATGCCGCCGGAAATGATCGCCGGGATCGCTGCCGCGAAGGTCAACAGAAAGAAGAACTTCACCAGGCCATAGCCGTGATCGGCGCTGATCACCGCCGCCGGCTGCATAAAGCTCACGCCATAGGAGATCCAATAGCCTATAAAGAAATAAGCCAGGGTCGAGATGGCGAAGTCACTGAGGATTTTCGACAGGGCGTTGACCTGGTTTTTCTGGCGCACGGTGCCGACTTCGAGGAACGCGAAGCCGGCGTGCATGGCCAGGACCATGACCGCACCGATCAGGATAAACAGGGTATTGGAGCTGTGGACGAGGGTGTCCACTGCGCTTTGCAAATTTTCCATGGAGGTTGGCAGGCCTGCATTCAAGGCAAAAAGCACCAAAGCGGTTCAAGCCAGGGTTGCGCGCACTAAATTGGCACCACCGGCACCGCCCCTCTTGAGAGGGCGTGAACCGCTTTAGCGCAGCGATCAACACAATGGGCCGTTGCCGACAGGGTTTTTCCGCGAGTTTGTGTGATTTAGGGTAAGGTTTTTCCAGGCATCGGCCTCGATCCGCCCCGACTCGGCGCAAGCCCCAGGGCCTGCGCACCAAGGCAAAGCAAAAGCTGTACCAGACAATTGAAGTGAACCTTCACCGAAACCGGTGACTCGAAACCACACGTACCAAACCAGATCAGCCAATCACGGAGATACCCATGGCCAGAAGAACTGCAAAGACTGCTCAAGAAATACTGATGGCGGATTTCCAAACCCTGGTCAGTGACACCGAAAAGTTGCTCGACGACACCGCCGTGCTGGCCGGTGACCAGGCCGATGAGCTGCGCAGCAAGATTCACGAGAGCCTGCTCAAAGCCCGTGAAACCCTGCAACTGACCGAAGATTCCCTGCGTGAACGCGGCCAGGCGGCGGTCACGGCCACCGAAGATTACGTGCAGGCCAACCCTTGGCAGTCTGTAGGCATTGCCGCCGGCGTGGGCTTTTTGATCGGTCTGCTGGCTACAAGGCGCTAACTATCATGTCTATCGGCGAAACCGGCTCGTCCACGGGCACCAGTTCCACTTCACGACGCCTGGGCGCAGCCGTTCTGGGCTTGCTGCACAGCCACGTCGAATTATTTGGCATCGAGTTGCAGGAACAGAAGGCCCGCACCGTGAGCCTGCTGCTGTTTGCAGGCTTGGCGCTGGTGTTTGCGCTGTTATTGCTGGTGGGGTTGTCGACGTTGGTGATGATTCTGGTGTGGGACACCGGCTATCGTCTCACCGGGATTATCTGCCTTTGCGTGTTCTACAGCCTGGCCGCGGCCTTCTGCGGGGTGCGCTTGAAAGCGGCGGTGTTCGATGAGTCCACGCCCTTCCACGCCACCCTTGAAGAGTTGGCCAATGATCGGGAGCGGATGCTGCCATGAGCATGATTGAAATCCCGCAAAACACCTCGCGCCGGGAAATGCGCAAGGCGTTGATTCGCCTGCGCATGGAAATGCATCGCCAGGAGATCCGTCACGAGTCCCAGCAACTGATGGCGCCGTTGAACAAAATGCGCGACATGCGCCACAACTGGCAAGACAGCCTGGGCATCAAGCACGCGCCGCTGTGGGGCGTGGCGGCGGTGACCCTGATGGGCTTTTTCACCGGCAAGGGCGCCAAGGGCGGCGGCATCAGCAGCCTGACGCGCCTGGTGCGGCTGGGTGCCGGTTTGATCCCGCTGATCAAATTGGCCATGCAGCGTAAAGGCTGAAGCTGGCTGGCTGCATTCTTGCAAACAGAATCGGCCCGGCCCTCGTCACTGAGGGCCGGGCCTTTTTTTCGCCAGCTCTCTTAAGGAGGCCCCGTGATCGACGGGCAACCGCTCGCCTGTTTCCAGCCATTCATCGACACCGCCACCGGGCGCATTGCCGGCGTCGAGGCCCTGGGCCGCTTGCGTCAGGCCGATGGTCACTTGCAGTCGGTAGGCCCGCTGTTTGCCGACCCACGCACACCGGGTGTGGCCCTGCGCCGTCTGGACCGGCAGATCCGCGAGAATGCCTTGAGCCGCCTGCATGAAGCCCCCGCCGACTGGTTTCTGAGCCTGAACATCTCACCGCGCTGGATCAACCGCCTGCGCCCTGGCCAAGCCTTGCCCAGCCTGAAACAAGTGCAGGCGCACAATGTCGATCCGCGGCGCATTGTGTTTGAAATCACCGAGCTGGGCGGCGACATCCAGCGCCTGGCCGAGGTGGTCGCACGCTATCGCGACGCTGGCGCACGCATCGCCATCGATGACTTCGGTGCCGGCTATTCGCAACTCGACCGCGTACTGGCGCTGCAGCCGGATATTCTCAAGCTCGACATGCGCCTGTTCCAGGAAGCCGCCAAAGGCGGGCCGAGCAGTGACGTGGTGCGGGCACTGGCGCAAATGGCCGAAAAAACCGGCTGCTGGATCATCGCCGAGGGCGTGGAAACCGAGGCGCAACTGAGTTTTGCCCTGGAGTGCGGCGCACGTTATGTGCAGGGCTATCTGTTTGCCCAGGCCCAACTGGACTGGTTTGCGGCCGATGCGTTCGTCGCGCGCTTTGCCCAACTGCGCGGGGTTTACGTGCAACACAAACTCGCCGAGCGTGGCCGTGTGATGCAGTTGCGCGTGCAATTGGCCGAGCTGATGAACATCCTGCAAAGCTGGGCACAGGCCCGCGCGCCGCTCGATCAACTGCCCCAATTGCCGGACTTCCCGTGGCTGCTGCGCTTTTACCAGTGCGACCGCCATGGCACCCAACTGACGCCCAACTTCGAGTGGCGCCAGGATGCCTGGCAAGCCGACAGCCGCTACCTGGGCCACAACTGGTCATGGCGGCCGTATTTCTATTACTTGCTCGCTGAAGGCTGGGAGGAGCGGCGCCTGACGCTGTCGTCGACCTACCGCGATGCCACCACCAACCAGTACTGCCTCACCGCCGGACAATTCTTCGATAACGGTCAGCGCTTGCTGTTAATCGATATCGATGCGGCGGGCCTGTAGATTTTTGCTTGCCGATGCCGCGCTGAACCGGGAAGCTGGGAGGGTCATTCACCGCACGGAGAGTAACCGCCTTGGATTGGCCCACCCTGCTTACCCGCGAACGTCTTGGAAAACCCCTGCACAGCCCGGAAGAACTCGGCCGTAGCCCGTTCCACAAAGACCACGATCGGATTATTTTCTCCGGCGCGTTCCGCCGCCTGGGCCGCAAGACTCAAGTGCACCCGGTGTCCAGTAACGACCATATCCATACACGTCTGACCCACTCCCTGGAAGTCAGCTGCGTCGGCCGCTCCCTTGGCATGCGTGTCGGCGAAACCTTGCGCAGCGCCCTGCCCGACTGGTGCGAGCCAAGCGACCTGGGCATGGTGGTGCAATCGGCTTGCCTGGCCCATGACATCGGCAACCCGCCGTTCGGTCACTCGGGTGAAGATGCTATTCGCCATTGGTTCCAACAGGCAGCCGGACGCGGCTGGCTGGATGACATGAGCACGGCCGAGCGCAATGACTTCCTCAATTTCGAAGGTAACGCCCAAGGTTTCCGGGTGCTCACCCAGCTGGAATACCATCAGTTCGACGGCGGCACACGCCTGACCTACGCCACCCTCGGCACCTACCTGAAGTACCCCTGGACCGCCCGTCACGCGGATTCGTTGGGCTACAAGAAGCATAAGTTCGGTTGTTATCAGAGCGAGTTGCCGATCCTTGAACAGATCGCCCACAAGCTCGGCCTGCCCCAGCTGGAAGAGCAACGCTGGGCCCGTCACCCGCTGGTCTACCTGATGGAGGCGGCCGATGATATCTGCTACGCCTTGATCGACCTCGAAGACGGCCTGGAAATGGAGCTGCTCGAATATGCCGAAGTCGAGTCGCTGCTGCTCGATCTGGTGGGTGATGATTTGCCCCAGACCTACCGGCAACTGGGCCCGCAGGATTCACGCCGGCGCAAGCTGGCGATCCTGCGCGGCAAGGCCATCGAGCACCTGACCAATGCGGCGGCACGCGCCTTCGTCGAGCAGCAGGACGCATTGCTCGCCGGCACGCTGCCAGGCGACCTGGTGGAACACATGCACGGCCCGGCCAAGCGCTGTGTACTGGACGCCAAGGACATGGCGCGCAAAAAAATCTTCCAGGACAAACGCAAGACCCTGCACGAGATCGGCGCCTACACCACCCTGGAAATCCTGTTGAACGCGTTTTGCGGTGCCGCCCTGGAGCAGCATGGCGGGCGTACGCCGTCGTTCAAGAACCGACGCATCCTTGACTTGCTGGGCAACAGCGCGCCGAACCCAGCCTGGTCGCTGCACGCTTCGTTTCTGCGCATGATCGACTTTATCGCCGGCATGACCGACAGCTACGCCACCGAAATGGCACGGGAGATGACCGGGCGTTCAAGCCCACAGTAAAACCTTAGGTTATGCCGCCTGCGTCCCGTACAGACTTTACCTACGACGGGAACAGAGCGGCCTGATCGAATTCGCACATCGGCTCGAGGAATAATCGCGCACGCTTCTTGCGAACCTGACACGCAATTCCTACGTCACGCCCCTCTGACTGAGCCATGTGCCTTCTATGCCCATACCCCGTCTTCGAATCCTATTGGTGGAGGATCATCCCTTTCAACTCCTGGCCACGCAGTGCCTGCTCAAAAGCTTCGGTTTCGAACAACTGACCCTTGCGGAAAATGCCGAGCAGGCGATCCGCTCGATGTCTTGCGCCACCCGCCCCTTTGACTTGATGCTGTGCGATCAATGCCTGCCTGACCTGCCTGGGCTGGAACTGGTAGACATTGCCAGCCGCCAACACTTCATCACCGGCGCAATCCTGTTGAGCGGGCTGCCCGCAACAGAGTTGTCCAACCTGACACTCCAGGCCCGGCGGCGCGGGCTGCCCCTGCTTGGTTATTTATTGAAGCCCCTGAATAAAGATGCACTGACAGAGTTGATTGAGCCACTGCTCTCGTTATAACTGTAGGACTATAAACACCGTTCACCGGTAAACAATCGCCGCAAAACCATCGCCGAATCCCTGGCACGGCTCCAAGGCTTACTGATCCAACTATTACTTACATCCGACGACGCAAAGCCTTATCGAACCGTAGGTCGTTACCTTTTATTATGTAGGAATTCTCCTGTTTTATATCTACTCCCCCCAACGCTCGTCCTCCTCCCTCTTCTTCTGAGCTAATGTGCCCGCTTTATTTGCACTTGCATGGAATATGATTATGAACACGGTTTTTATCATTGATGATCACCCGGTTATCAGGCTGGCGATTCGCATGTTGCTGGAACACGAAGGTTATAAAATCGTTGGCGAAACGGACAACGGTTGTGACGCGATACAAATGGTTCGCGAATGCCTGCCCGACCTGATCATCCTGGACATCAGTATTCCAAAACTCGACGGCCTCGAAGTGCTCTGCCGATTCAACGCGATGAACACCTCGATGAAAACCCTGATCCTGACGGCCCAGAGCCCGACGTTGTTTGCCACCCGCTGCATGCGCTCGGGCGCAGACGGCTATGTGTGCAAGGAAGGCGACCTGAGCGAACTGCTGAGTGCCATTCGTGCGGTACTGTCTGGCTACAACTACTTCCCCAGCCAGGCACTCAATTCCAATGGCGCCGACAGCAAGGACGCACTGGAACTTGAATTATTCAAGGCCGTGAACGACCGGGAACTGATGGTGCTGCAACTTTTTGCACAAGGTCGTACAAACAAAGAAATCGCCAAAGGTATGTTTCTAAGTAACAAGACAGTAAGTACCTACAAAAAAAGGCTGATGCAAAAACTTAAAGCCAAGTCCTTGGTAGAACTTATCGAGATGGCAAAACGAAACGCGCTAGTGTGAGAAAGCGGATGCCAAGGCGTATAAAGGACTATCTGATTATATTATTGGCCGGCCTGTGCTTGAGCACTACCGTGCCCGCGGCCCCTCAAATCGGACCGGAACACTTCACCTTATTGAGCCGCGCGGGTACCGTTCAACTCGATATTCAGCTGGATAAGACCCAGCGCCAGTGGCTAATGTACAAACGTGAGCTGGTACTGGGCACCTCGGCACCCGACTATCCGCCCTTCGACCTCACCTCCAGCGGTCGCGACTATGAAGGCCTGACCGCCGATTACGCAGGGCTGCTGGCCAAAGCCATGGCCCTGCCCGTCAAGGTATTGCGTTATCCGACACGAGACGCCGCGATCCATGCGCTGGAAACCGGGGAAATCGACCTGCTGGGCTCATCCAATGGCTTTGAGGCCGCCAACCCGAAACTCATCCTGTCGCAGCCGTATGCGGTGGACCAGCCCGTACTGGTGACCCGCGAAGGTGAAACGCGCAGTTTAAGCGATGGCCTGGCCGGCCTGCGCTTGAGCCTTGTTTATCACTACCTGCCGCTGAACGAAGTGGAAAAGTTATACCCGCAGGCGGATATCCGCGCCTTTCCTTCCTATCAAAACGCGCTCAATGCCGTGGCGTTCGATCAGGCGGATGTGTTTCTGGGGGACACTATTTCCACCCATTACATGATCAACAAGGGCTACCTCAAAAATATCCACATGGCCAACTTCGGCAAGCATGAAGCCTATGGGTTCAGCTTCGCCTTGCGTCACGATCAGGAGGTTCTACAGAGCATCGTCGACGCGGTGCTGACGGCCGTCCCCGTTAATGAACGAGACAGCATTGCCAAGCGCTGGAGCGCCGGCAGCGACATCTTGCTGACCGACAAGAAACTGCAACTGACCCAGCGTGAAGAGCGCTGGCTCAAAGATCACCCGGTGGTAAAAGTCGTGGTCAATGAGACGTTCGCGCCGCTGACGTTCTTCGATGCCGACGGCAACTTTCGCGGTATTACCGCCGACCTGCTGGAACTGATCCGCCTGCGCACCGGCCTGCGTTTTGAAATACAGCGCAGTCGCGAAGTCAGCACGATGATCGAGCAGCTCACCACGGGTAAAGCCGATATCATCGGGGCCATCGTCCCCAGCACCGAACGCGAGGTTCAGCTCAGCTTCAGCCGCCCGTACCTGGAAAACTCCTACGTCCTGCTGACCCGCAAGGAGCCCGACGCGGCCACAAACCTGGAGCAGATGGCAGGCAAGCGCCTGGCAATCACCCTCGGTAACCCCCTGGAAAAAACCTTGCAAGAGAACTTCCCACAGATTCGCCTGGTGGAAGTCAGCGATACCTTCAAGGCCTCGGAAATGCTGGCTCAGGGAAGCGTGGACGGGGCAGTGAACTCACTGGTCATCGCCAACTATTTCCTGGCCTCCCAGGTGTTCCAGGACAAACTGCAGATCAGCGCCAGCATTGGCACGCTGCCCGCCACCTTCGCCCTGGCCACGCCGCGCGGTGCCGTCGAACTGAGCTCAATCCTGGACAAGGCGCTGCTGAGCATTGCCCCGGACGAAATGGGCGTGATCAACAGCCGCTGGCGCGGTTACACGCCAGCCTCGGACAGTTACTGGCGCAATTACCACCAACTGATTGCGCAAATCATCATTGGCACCGGGTTGCTGCTGCTGATTTCCCTGACCTGGAACGCCTACATGCGCCGCCAGATCAAGCACCGCAAAATGGCCGAGCGCGCCCTCAATGACCAGTTCGAGTTCATGCGCGCACTGGTCAATGAAACACCGCACCCAATCTATGTGCGTGATCGCAAGGGCCTGTTGCAGACCTGCAATGACAGCTACCTGCAAGTGTTCGGGGTCAAGCGCGAAGAGGTGATCGGCAAGAGTGTGGTGCAAATGGACATGGCCCTGGCGCCTGAGGCTGCGCAGTACCATGCCGACTACCAACGGGTGGTGGTGGAAGGCACGCCATTGATCCTCGATCGCACCCTGCACATTCACGGCAAAAAACTCACGATCTACCACTGGATCCTGCCCTATCGCGACTCGGACGGCGAAGTCCAGGGCATCATCGGTGGCTGGATCGATATCAGTGACCGGCGCCAACTGTTCGACGAGTTGCGCACTGCCAAGGAACGCGCCGACGAGGCGAACCGCGCCAAAAGCACCTTCCTCGCCACCATGAGCCATGAAATCCGCACGCCGATGAATGCCGTGATCGGGATGCTGGAACTGACGCTCAAGCGCGCCGATCAGGGCCATCTCGACCGTCCGGCTATCGAAGTGGCCTACAACTCGGCCAAGGACCTGCTGGAGCTGATCGGCGATATCCTCGACATTGCACGTATCGAATCCGGCCGCCTGAGCCTGGCTCCCGAGCGCGTGAACCTGCGCGAAGTGATCGAATCGGTGGTGCGCGTCTTCGATGGTCTGGCCCGCCAGAAAACCCTCAGCCTGTTACTCGAATTCGACCCCAACCTCGACAACACCGCCGTGCTGATAGACCCGCTGCGCTTCAAGCAGGTGCTGTCCAACCTGGTCAGCAACGCGATCAAGTTCACCGAGCGCGGGCAGGTGAAGATCAAGGTGCAGGTGCAAGCCACCGAGCAGCCCCAAGAGGTGCAGATGAAGCTGGTGGTCGAGGACACAGGCATCGGCATCAGCCGGGACGACCAATTGCGCCTGTTCGAACCCTTTGCCCAGGCGGACAACTCCGGGCACCTGGCCAGGAGCGGAGCGGGCCTGGGGCTGGTGATCTGTCGCAGCCTGTGCGAGATGATGGGTGGGCAACTGAGCCTGAGCAGCGTGCCAATGGTGGGCACTCAAGTGCAGGTCAGCCTGAAGATGACCTGCCTCAAGCCCATTGAAGCGCTGGACGAGCTCAAGTCTCAGGCGCCAACAGCCGCGGCGGTGCTCAATGTGCTGGTAGTGGACGACCACCCGGCGAACCGTTTGCTGATGTGCCAGCAATTAGGTTACCTCGGGCACCAGTTCACGGCAGCCCAACATGGCGCCGCAGGGTTTCAGGCCTGGCGCCAGGAGCACTTCGACCTGGTGATTGCCGATTGCAACATGCCCATCATGAATGGCTATGAGCTGAGCCGTTCGATCCGTGAATACGAGCAGCGAGAACAGCAGGTGCCCTGCGTAATCCTCGGTTTCACCGCCAATGCCCAACCCGAGGAGAAACTTCGCTGTGCGCAGGCGGGCATGAATGACTGCCTGTTCAAGCCCATCAGCCTCACTGCACTGGAGCAGCAACTGGCGCAGATCAAACCCCGATCCAGCGGCCAGCGGCTGGAACTCGATTGCCTGGACGCACTGACCGGAGGCGACCCGCAGTTGAGCCGGCGTTTGCTTGCGCAACTGTTAAGCAGCAGCCGTCAGGACCGCGAGGACCTGGTGGCCTTGATGGCCCGCCAGGCAGCGCCCCAGGCGATCATTGAGCAAGCCCACAAGATCAAGGGCGCCGCGCGCATCGTCCAGGCAAGTGCATTGGCCGCGCAATGCGAAGCACTGGAGCTGGCCTGCGCCCGCAACGAGGAGCGCCCCACGATAGACATGGGGGTCAAGGCCCTGGAAAAACTCATGCTGGAGCTGGAGAGGACGCTGCAAGTGCAGCTGCATAAGCTGGACAGCCAATAACGGCGGCCGACCCTCTCCTGCGGGATCAGCAGTCGGTCAACCGCAGGAAAATCGCCGCCAACTGCTCGATGCCCGCCTGGTCCTGCGCGGTAAAACGGGCCAGCGACGGGCTGTCCAGATCCAGGACACCCACCAGTAGGCCATCCTTGACCAATGGCACCACCAGTTCGCTGTTGGAGGCGCTGTCACAGGCAATATGGCCTGGGAACGCATGCACATCTTCTACCCGCTGGGTTTGCCGGGATGCCGCCGCCGCACCGCAGACGCCACGACCGAAGGGAATACGCACGCAAGCGATCTGGCCCTGGAACGGGCCAAGCACCAGTTCTTCATTGCGATTGAGGTAGAAGCCCGCCCAGTTCAAGTCGTCCAACTGGTTGAACAGGAACGCCGAGAACTGCGCACTGTTGGCGATAAAGTCACGCTCATCGGCGAGCAGCGATTCCAGCTGCGCGCAGAGCATGGCGTAGCCATCCAGGCCGGTGCCGGCCTGTTGTAAATCGATCATGGTTGACGCTCCAACAACTTGAGACCCACCCAGTAACGGGCGAATTGATACGCGCAACGGCCGTTGCGGTTGCCACGCCCGGTGGCCCAGCGCACGGCCAGGATGTCGAGGGCTTCATCACGCTGCCACTGCAAGCCAGCCTTGCTGGCCAGTTCGCCGATCCAGTGTTCGACCACATCCAGGAAGTGTTCCTGGCTGAACGGATAGAACGACAGCCACAGGCCAAAACGGTCGGACAAGGCGATCTTGTCTTCCACCGCCTCGCTGGGGTGCAACTCACCGTCCACGCGCTTCCAATTGTCGTTGTCGCTCTGGTTTTCCGGCACCAGGTGACGACGGTTGGAGGTGGCATACAGCAACACATTTTCCGGCGCTTGCTCAAGGGAGCCGTCCAGTACGCTCTTGAGTACGCGATAATCGCCCTCACCCGCTTCGAAAGACAGGTCGTCACAGAACAGGATGAACCGTTGCGGCAGCTTGAGCAGTTGCTCGACCACGCGCGGCAGGTCAGCCAGGTGATCGCGCTCGATTTCAATCAGGCGCAAACCGGCCTTGGCATGCTGGGCCAGCAAAGCACGCACCATGGAGGATTTGCCGGTGCCACGCGAGCCCCACAGCAACGCATGGTTGGCGGGCAGGCCATCGAGAAATTGCTGAGTGTTGCGAGCCAGTTGCTCACGTTGCTTGTCCACGCCGATAAGGTCGGACAGGCGCATGTCCAGGCTCACTTCCAGCGGGAGCAAAAAGCCAGTACGGCCTTCGCGCTGCCAACGGGCGGCGAGGCAGTTATTCCAATCGATGGCTTGGCGCGGTGCAGGTAACAGCGGTTCCAGGCGCGCAAGGACCGCATCGGCCCGCTCAAGAAAGGCATTCAATCGAGAATCCACGATTATTCCTCTGGCAAGTTCTTGCAAAAGATGGCGTATTGGCAACCCTGTGGCAGACCCCACGAGGCTGCGTATAAAACGATTCATGCCGGCCAAGCCAAAGCCTGTGGATGTTCAGCTATGCTTGCCGGGCGAAGGGAAACGTGAAGTGGTTCAACACCCGATGGATATCAAGTTCGCCCACCGCTTGTCTTATAAACAAGCTCGATTGACTGTGCTGGTCGGTTTCGTCTTGGGAACCTTGCTCAGCCTGATCCAAATCGGCATTGATTATGCCAGCGAAGACGCCTCGATCAACCGTGAAATACGCTCACTGATCGAAATCAGCCATAACCCTGCCTCACGTATCGCCTACAACATTGATGCCGAACTTGCCCAGGAACTGACCCTGGGCCTGTTGCACTCGCCGGCCATCACCCACGCGCAACTGGTCGATAACAATGGCGTGGTACTGGCCGACGTGAACCGGCCGCGCAAAGAGAGCGCCTACCGGCCCATCAGTGACTTCCTGTTTGGCGCCAACCGCTTGTTTGAAGATCGACTGTTCCTGAGCCACATGCCCGAAGATTCCCTCGGCGTGCTGCGCCTGGACGTCGACACCTACGCCTTTGGCAGCCGTTTCCTGCACCGCGCCGAGATAACCTTGCTCAACGGGTTCGCCCGCAGCCTGCTGCTGACAGGCATTCTGCTGGGCCTGTTCTACGTGATGCTGACTCAGCCACTGGTGCGCATCATCCGTGCCCTGAGCACCAGCAAGCAGGCCCGCCTGGATTGCCCGCCGGGTCACGAAAACGATGAAATCGGCGTGCTGGTGAACGTCGCCAACCAGCAATTCGAAAACATGCAGACCGAAATCCAGCAACGGCGCCATGCCGAGGACCGCCTCACCGAGTACCTGGGCCAACTGGAAGATATCGTCTCGGCACGCACTCTGGAGCTTAAGGCCAGCAACCAGCGCTTGAGCCAATCCAACGATGAACTCGAAGCCGCCAAATTGACCGCCCTGGCCATGGCCCAGGCGCGCGCCGCGTTCCTGGCCAATATGAGCCATGAGATCCGCACGCCGCTCAATGGCTTGCTGGGCATGATCGCGCTGTCGCTCGACAGCCCGCTGAACGCCGAACAACGCCAGCAACTGTCCATCGCCCACGATTCGGGCAAGGTGCTGGTGGAACTGCTCAACGATATCCTCGACCTGTCGAAATTCGACGCCGGCCAGTTGGAGCTCGAACGCATCCCGTTCGACCTCGGCTCATTGGTGGAAGACACCGCCAACCTGCTGTCGCAGAACGCGGCGCCGAGTGTCGAGTTGACCTGCCTGATCGACCCGCTGTTTCCTGCGCAAGTCATTGGCGACCCGACACGGGTGCGGCAAATCGTCAGCAACCTGCTTTCCAATGCCTTGAAGTTCACCCGCTTCGGGCGTGTGGACGTGCGCCTCAGTGCCGAGGGTGGCCGGGTAAAAATCGAAGTCTGTGACACCGGCATCGGCATTGCCCAGGAAGCGCAGGTGAAAATATTCCAGCCGTTTACCCAGGCCGGTGCGGGTATCACACGCCAGTTCGGCGGCACCGGGCTGGGGCTGGCGTTGACGCATAACCTGTGTGAAGCGATGAAGGGCCGCTTGAGCATCAGCTCGGAAGTCGGTTTTGGCAGCCAGTTCTGCGCCGACCTGCCGCTGCCCACACATTTTCCGGCCGCACGACAAGCGCCGCTGTTGGGCGAAGTCATCGCCATCACCAACACCGGGAGTGGCCTGGCGGAATTGCTCGGCACCTTGCTGCCGGCTTGGGGGCTGGCGCTGCGCTGCTACTCCCAGGATGACGACCTGACCGGGCTGGCCCCCGACCTGCTGATCACCGATTGCCCGGAGTGCCTGTTCCGCCTGCGCCCTGGCATCAGCGCGCCGATCCTGCTGGTGACGGCCTATGGCAACTTCATGCCCAGCGAAGAAGTCGCGGCTCTGATGCCGCTGCAGCAACAGGCACGCCCGTTGAGCCGCAACGCGCTGTATCAGATTCTGCAGCGCAACCTGCGCAGCGAGGCGCAACTGATCCTCGACCCTGTCCAGATGGAAGCCGTGCCCCTGGCACATCGCGCGCGCATCCTGCTGGTGGAGGACAACCCGGTCAATCAATTGGTAGCCAAGGGCATGCTCAGCAAGCTCGGCTGCGAAGTGATCGTGGCTGCCCATGGCGGCGAGGCGCTCAAGTTGCTGGAGGAGCAGCGCTTCGACATGGTGTTGATGGACTGCAATATGCCGGTGATGGACGGCTACGAGGCCAGCCGGCAGATTCGCCGCAGCGGGCGCTGGCCGGAGCTGCCTATCGTCGCCCTGACCGCCAACGCCCTGGCGGAAGAACGCGAGCGCTGCCGGGCGGCGGGAATGGATGACTACCTGGCCAAACCGTTTCGCCGCGAAGAGCTCAAAGCCCTGCTGGACCTGTGGGTGCCGAACTCGACAAGTTTTTGATCTGCGCCAGCAGCTCGTCCAGACCATTGCGCAAGACGTCGGCCTGGTTCAGGTCGACACCGCTGTCGCACAGCAGCCGGGTTTTCAGGGCATGGGCCTGGTCGCGCAACTGTACGCCCGCGGGGCTCAGGCTCAGATGCACCTCGCGCTCATCCAGCGCGCTGCGCCGGCGCTGCACCAGCGCCAGCTGTTCCAGGCGCTTAAGCAGCGGCGTCAGCGTGCCAGAGTCCAGCATCAGGCGCTCGCCCAGGGCCTTGACCGTGGGTTGCGTTGGGGTCGCGCAGTGCCATTCCCACAACACCAGCATCGCCAGGTATTGCGGGTAGGTCAGGCCCAACTGATCGAGCATGGGCTTGTAAGCCCGCGTCACCGCTCGGGACGCGGCATAGAGCTTGAAACACAGCTGGTCGTCCAGCGCGAGGGACACGCGGGGCAAGTCGGTCATTTGAGCAGGGCTTCAATCTCTTGGGTCAGGGCTTCGGGCTTGGTGGTCGGGGCAAAACGCTTGACCACCTTGCCATCACGGCCGATCAGAAATTTGGTGAAGTTCCACTTGATACCTTTGGAGCCCAGCAGCCCCGGCGCTTGTTTTTTAAGTTGCACGAACAGTGGGTGGGCGTCGCTGCCATTCACGTCGATCTTCTTGAACAGCGGGAAGCTGACGCCGAAGTTCAGCTCGCAGAACTCGGAAATCGCCCCTTCGTTGCCTGGCTCCTGTTTGCCGAACTGATTGCAGGGAAAGCCCAGCACCACCAGACCCTGGTCCTTGTACTGCTGCCAAACCTGCTCCAGGCCTTTGTATTGTGGGGTGAAACCACATTTGCTGGCAGTGTTGACCACCAAAATGGCCTTGCCGGCAAAATCGGCCAAGGTCTTTTGCTCACCCTTGATGGTGGTGCACGGGATGCTCAGCAGGTTGTCGCTCATGGCAGCGCCTCGGATACGGAAAAAAGAGCTATAAAGGTAGTAGGCAATTCAATTGCGTGCAATTTAATTGACCGCAGTGATGCCTGCACATAGATCGTTCCCACGCTCCGCGTGGGAATGCAGCCCAGAACGCTCTGCGTTCGCTTCTAAAGTCGTGACGCGGAGCGTCACAGGAGGCGTTCCCACGCGGAGCGTGGGAACGATCAGTCAGCGTGGAACGAGGTCCAGGCACACCGAGTTGATGCAGTAACGCAGGCCGGTGGGCGGCGGACCGTCCGGGAACACATGCCCCAGGTGCGCGTCGCACTTGGCACAGGTGACTTCGGTGCGGATCATGCCGTGGCTGATGTCACGGATCTCGATCATCGCGCTGTCGGCAATCGGCGCGTAGAAACTCGGCCAGCCGCAGCCGGAATCAAACTTGGTGGTGGAATCGAACAGCGGCTCATTGCAGCAAATGCAGTGGTACACGCCATCAGTCTTGGTGGCATTGTATTTGCCGCTGAAAGGTCGCTCGGTGCCTTTGAGACGGCACACGTTGTACTGCTCCGGATCGAGCATCGCCTTCCATTCTTCAACGGTTTTCTGCAACTTATCCATCGATACACCTCGGCAACTGAAAAACCCTGATCTGTGTCTTTTCCATGGATCAGGCGGCACGTATGATTGCGCCTCTTCAAAACGCCAGTCTGGCACCCGCGCTACCGGCATTCAAACGTATTTATGGGTGCGAGCCCCGCAGGTTTCGCAGTACGGTAGTGTCCACGCCGTCTGGATCGTTCATTTTCAGGATCACATCGCCATGCAGGTCAGCAAATCGAACAAGCTCGCCAACGTCTGCTACGACATTCGCGGCCCAGTGCTCAAGCACGCCAAACGCCTGGAAGAGGAAGGCCATCGCATCCTCAAGCTGAACATTGGCAACCCGGCGCCTTTTGGTTTCGAAGCGCCGGACGAAATCCTCCAGGACGTGATCCGCAACCTGCCGACAGCCCAGGGCTACAGCGACTCCAAGGGCCTGTTCAGCGCGCGTAAAGCCGTGATGCAGTACTACCAACAAAAGCAGGTCGAAGGTGTCGGCATCGAAGACATCTACCTGGGTAATGGCGTGTCCGAGCTGATCGTGATGTCCATGCAGGCCTTGCTCAACAATGGCGATGAAGTGCTGGTGCCGGCGCCCGACTACCCGCTGTGGACCGCTGCCGTGACCCTCGCCGGCGGCCACCCGGTGCACTACCTGTGCGATGAAGGCGCGGACTGGTTCCCGGACCTGGCCGACATCAAGGCCAAGATCACCCCGAACACCAAGGCCCTGGTGATCATCAACCCGAACAACCCCACCGGCGCCGTGTATTCCAAAGAAGTGTTGCTGGGCATGCTCGAACTGGCGCGCCAGCACAACCTGGTGGTGTTCTCCGACGAGATCTACGACAAGATTCTCTACGACGACGCCGTGCACATCTGCACCGGCTCCCTGGCACCGGACCTGCTGTGCCTGACCTTCAATGGCCTGTCCAAGTCCTACCGGGTGGCGGGTTTCCGCTCCGGCTGGATCGCCATCTCGGGCCCCAAGCACAATGCCCAGAGCTACATCGAAGGCATCGACATGCTCGCCAATATGCGCCTGTGCGCCAACGTGCCGAGCCAACATGCGATCCAAACCGCTCTCGGCGGCTACCAGAGCATCAACGACCTGGTCTTGCCCCAGGGCCGTCTATTGGAGCAACGCAACCGCACCTGGGAACTGCTCAACGCGATCCCGGGCGTCAGCTGCGTGAAACCCATGGGCGCGTTGTATGCCTTCCCACGCATCGACCCGAAAGTCTGCCCGATCCTCAACGACGAGAAATTCGTGCTCGACCTGCTGCTGTCGGAAAAGCTGCTGGTGGTGCAGGGAACGGCGTTCAACTGGCCGTGGCCGGATCACTTCCGCGTGGTGACCTTGCCGCGTGTGGATGACCTGGACATGGCCATTGGTCGCATCGGCAACTTCCTCAAGTCCTATCGCCAGTAATCTAAAAGTCGCTGTACGACCGCCATTCGGTCGTACAGCGAGTATCTGGCAACACTTCTCTACCCTGCCTTCCCTCCTCGCTCGCCGCTGCACACCACGCACCGGTCAACCCCTTGTAATTACAGGGCGCCAAGCCATGAGCGGGGTGATCACCCGTCACTTTCCAGGTCAGAAATTCCCTTCAAGGCTCTACATTGATGCTGTAGGACACAGTTTGAAATAGTCGCTCGGTTGAATCACCTTAGGCCGCACCTTATATACCCCGCAGTACGCGACATATTAAGCATGAGGAGAACTCTACAACCATGATGCGCATCCTGCTGTTCTTGGCCACTAACCTGGCGGTCGTGCTGATTGCCAGCATCACCCTGAGCCTTTTCGGCTTCAACGGGTTCATGGCGGCCAACGGGGTTGATCTGAACCTCAATCAGCTGCTGGTTTTCTGTGCGGTCTTTGGTTTTGCCGGCTCGCTGTTTTCGCTGTTCATCTCCAAATGGATGGCGAAGATGAGCACCAGCACCCAGGTCATCACCCAGCCACGCACCCGGCATGAACAATGGTTGCTGCAAACCGTTGAGCAACTGTCCCGCGAGGCCGGCATCAAGATGCCTGAGGTCGGGATCTTCCCCGCCTATGAAGCCAACGCCTTCGCCACCGGCTGGAACAAGAACGACGCGCTCGTTGCGGTGAGCCAGGGCATGCTCGAACGCTTCTCCTACGACGAAGTGAAGGCCGTGCTGGCCCACGAGATCGGCCACGTAGCCAATGGCGACATGGTCACCCTGGCGCTGGTACAAGGCGTGGTGAACACCTTCGTGATGTTCTTCGCACGGATCATCGGCAACTTTGTCGACAAGGTGATCTTCAAGAACGAAGAAGGCCGTGGTATCGCTTACTTCGTGGCGACCATCTTTGCTGAAGTGGTGCTGGGCTTCCTGGCCAGTGCGATCACCATGTGGTTCTCACGCAAACGCGAGTTCCGCGCAGACGAAGCCGGCGCCCGCCTGGCCGGCACCGGTGCAATGATCGCAGCGCTGCAACACCTGCGCTCCGAACAGGGCCTGCCGGTACACATGCCCGACAGCCTGACCGCGTTTGGCATCAACGGTGGCATCAAGCAAGGCTTTGCCCGCTTCTTCATGAGCCACCCGCCACTGGAGGAGCGTATCGACGCGCTGCGTCGTCGGGGCTGATGCGACACAGAAAGGGGCGATTTGATCGCCCCTTTTTTGTAGGTGCTGATAACGCCATCGCGGGCAAGCCCGGCTCCCACATTGGAACGCATTCACTGTGGGAGCTGGGCTTGCCCGCGATGGCGATGCAATAGTCAACGCAGAGTCAGTTGATACACACGCTCCTCCAGCCGCGTAACGCCGTCCTGCACAAACTTCCAGCTCTCGCCCAGGATGTCTTGCTCTTCAAGTACAGTCAGGCTCCAACGCAAGCCCAGCAACACCCTGACTTCCTCGTCAGCCACCGCAAATGGCGGCCCAGCCTTCTGCGTCTGATCATAGTCCAGGGTGATCAGCAGCCCCTTGCAACCAGGGCGCAGAAGCGTATTCAGATGCTCAGCATATTGCGCCCGCATCAGCGGCGGCAGAGCGATCAACGCCGCGCGATCATAGAGTGCAGTGCAATCGCTCACCGCATCGGCGTCGATGGCGAAGAAGTCGCCGCACCACACCTCGATCAAGCCGCACGCATACACCTTGAACGCACCCTGCTGGCGGATATGCGGCGTCAACGATTGCTCATTGAAGAAGGCTTCAACCGCCTGCTCCGACAGTTCGACGCCCATTACGCGATACCCAAGGCTTTCAAGCCAGATCAAATCCAGGCTCTTGCCACACAACGGCACCAGCACTTTCCCAGCATCCGGCAATGCCAGTTTCGGCCAATGCCGTTGCAGGTAAGGGTTGACGTCAGGCAGGTGAAAGCCAATCTGATTGCGCGCCCAGCGCTCTTGCCAAAACTTAGGCTCCATAAATCACCCTGAAAAATCGATCAAAAGGCGCTAAAACTTATATTAGATTTAGATCAATGATCTGATTGAAGATGGGCCTATGTTAACCCTCAGGACCCGACTTATGCTCCCCAGCCTGTTTATCTCCCACGGTTCGCCCATGCTCGCCCTGCAACCCGGTGCCAGTGGCCCGGCGCTGCGCCGTTTGGCGGCTGAACTGCCACGGCCAAAGGCTATTGTGGTGGTATCGGCGCATTGGGAAAGCGACCAATTACTCGTCACTGGCAGCGCCGCCCCGCAAACCTGGCACGACTTCGGTGGGTTCCCTCCCGAACTGTTTGCCGTGCAGTACCCGGCGCCGGGCAACCCGCAGTTGGCCGCGCAAATCGTCGGGCTGCTGCAAGCCGATGGCCTCGGCGCGCAACTCGATGAACGCCGCCCCTTCGACCACGGCACCTGGGTGCCGCTGTCACTGATGTACCCGGCGGCGGATATTCCAGTGGTGCAGGTTTCCTTGCCTAGCCGCATGGGCCCGGCGTTGCAAACCCGAGTCGGGCATGCCCTGGCGAGCCTGCGCGAACAGGCTGTGCTGTTGATCGGCTCCGGCAGCATCACCCATAACCTGGGTGAGCTGAACTGGCGCGCCGGCCCTGAGAGCATCGAGCCGTGGGCGCGGGATTTTCGCGATTGGGTGGTGGAAAAACTTGCCGCCAACGATGAAGCGGCCCTGCACGACTACCGCCGCCAGGCGCCGCATGCCGTGCGCAGCCATCCCAGCGATGAGCATTTGTTGCCGTTGTACTTTGCACGGGGCGCCGGAGGGGATTTCAGTGTGGCGCATCAGGGGTTCACCTTGGGCGCGCTGGGGATGGACATCTACCGTTTCGGCTAACAGAGATCTAAAGGTGGGAGCTGGCTTGCCTGCGATAGCGGTGGTTCAGTTAGCCTATTTGCCACTGATACACCGCTATCGCAGGCAAGCCAGCTCCCACATTTGATCGGGTGCTGATCCGAAAGAAATGCCAGGCATAAAAAATCCCCGAACCAGTCGGGGATTTTTTATATGCGATCAATCAGCCCAAAGGCGGATCAATCTTCGCGGTAGCGACGCAGCTTCAGCTGCTTACCGGCAACGCGAGTGTCTTTGAGCTTGGCCAGCAGTTTTTCCAGACCGTCTTCCGGCAGCTCCACCAGGGAGAAGCTGTCACGAACCTGGATGCGACCGATGGCTTCACGTGCCAGGCCACCCTCATTGAGGATAGCGCCCAGCAGGTTCTTGGCGGCGATGCCATCACGCGCGCCCAGCGCGGTACGGCAGCGAGCACGACCTTCAGCCAATGGAACCGGAGCGCGACGCTCACGATCACCACGGTCTGGACGGTCACCGGTACGCTCTGGACGATCACCGCGTGGCGCGTTGTTCGGTACCAGTGGGCGTTCTTTCTCGATCGCTGCCAGGGTCAGGGCCTGACCGTTGGTGGCTTTGCGCAGCAGAGCTGCAGCCAGGGCACGTGGGGTGCAACCGATATCGGCAGTCAGGCGGTCCAGCAGGTCGCCGTGGGTCGATTCAGCGTCAGCCACCAGCGGCGACAAGCTGTTGGTCAGTTTCTTGATGCGAGCATCGAGAACGGCCTGGGCATCCGGCAGGCGGACTTCGGCAACTTTCTGACCGGTTACACGCTCGATCACTTGCAGCATGCGGCGCTCACGCGGAGTCACCAGCAGCAGTGCACGACCTTCGCGACCCGCACGGCCGGTACGGCCGATACGGTGAACGTAGGACTCTGGATCGTAAGGCATGTCAACGTTGAACACGTGAGTGATACGTGGAACGTCGAGGCCACGGGCGGCAACGTCGGTCGCCACAACGATGTCCAGACGGCCATCCTTGAGGGAGTCGATCACGCGCTCACGTTGGTTCTGGGCAATGTCACCGTTCAGCGCAGCGGCTTTGTAGCCTTTGGCTTCCAGGGCACTGGCCAGGTCCAGGGTCGCTTGCTTGGTGCGCACGAACATGATCAGGGCGTCGAAGTCTTCGACTTCCAGCAGGCTCAATACAGCCGAGGTCTTCTGGTCAGCGTGAACCAACAGGTGAGCCTGTTCGATCGCGGTAACGGTCTGAGTCTTGGTCTGGATCTTCACGTGTTGCGGATCGCGCAGGTGGCGTTCGGCAATGGCACGGATCGACTGTGGCAGGGTGGCCGAGAACAGTACGGTCTGACGGGTCGGTGGCAGCGCTTTAAAGATGACTTCCAGGTCATCCATGAAACCCAGCTTCAACATTTCGTCAGCTTCGTCCAGAACCAGGTGGTTCACGGTCGACAGCACTTTCTCGTCACGACGCAGGTGGTCGCACAGACGGCCCGGCGTGGCGACAACGATCTGTGCGCCGTTACGGATTGCTTTAAGTTGTGGGCCCATAGGCGCGCCGCCGTAAACGGCCACAACGGTTACGCCAGGCATTTGCTTGGCGTAGGTTTCAAAAGCGGTTGCTACTTGCAGCGCCAACTCACGGGTTGGCGCCAGGATCAGGGCTTGCGGCTCGCGCTTGGCAGGATCGATGCAGTGCAGGATAGGCAGGGCGAACGCGGCGGTTTTACCGGTACCGGTTTGCGCCTGGCCAATCATGTCCTGGCCGGCCATGATGATCGGGATCGATTGCTGCTGAATAGCCGAAGGTTCTTCGTAGCCGGTCGCGATGACGGCAGCGAGAATGTTCGGGTTAAGATTAAAAGCGGCGAAGCCGCCGGTTTCCTGGGTCATGGGTCTGCCTCTAAGTGCATCCGCAAAGACCCATGCTCCAAAGCTGCGCATGCCGTGTTGAGACTCAAGAGTCGCCCTGGCTGCTTTGTCGGCGGGGATTTGCGAAAACGAATGAATGAAAAAGATTCGTCAAGGGAGAGTCCGCTGTGCGGACGTGCAGCCGAAGCTGACTTCGGGGAATTGCGCTACCTAAACGCGGCCCGGTTAAAGGCCGGCGCGCACTATACCGGAAATAGCTGAAAAAGGGAGCTTTTTTTATCCGAAAGTGCCGATATACCGCGCTGCGTCACCTTCTTTGCGTATACCCGCGCCAAGGTCTATTTTTCAAAGGCCCGGCCCTGTTGGTCACAACACTTAAACGGTTCACCTGCCCATTAAGGCCCACTGGTCTAAAACCCTACCCAAGCCCCCGAGGCCACCCCCGATGAATCAAGCCAGCAGCAGTCGCGTCAGCCGTGAATTACAGGGTCATGTCCTGCTGTTGGGACTGGATCGAGTGGCCAAGCGCAATGCCTTTGACCTGGACCTGCTCAATGAGCTGAGCCTGGCCTATGGCGAATTTGATCGAAACGACGACGCTCGCGTGGCCGTGGTATTCGCCCACGGCGAACATTTTACTGCCGGGCTGGACCTGGCCAATGTCAGTGGCGTGATGTCGGGAGGCTGGCAACCACCGTTGGGCGGCTGCGATCCGTGGGGCGTGTTTGCCGGCCCCCGCGTCAATAAACCGGTGATCGTCGCGGCCCAGGGTTACTGCCTGACCATCGGCATCGAATTGATGCTGGCGGCGGATATCAACCTCTGTGCCAGCAATACGCGCTTTGCGCAGATGGAAGTGCAGCGCGGGATTTTCCCGTTTGGCGGCGCGACCCTGCGCTTTCATCAGATCGCCGGCTGGGGCAACGCGATGCGCTGGCTGCTGACCGGCGATGAGTTCGACGCCCATGAGGCGCTGCGTCTGGGGTTGGTGCAGGAAGTGATGGCCAGTGAAGACCTGCTGCCGCGCGCCATCGAACTGGCCAGCCGCATTGCCCGCCAGGCACCGCTGGGCGTGCAGGCGACGTTGATGTCGGCGCGCCAGGCACGCATGGAAGGTGAAGCCGTGGCGGCGGCCGGGTTGCAGGTGGTGGTGGAGAAACTGTTGAACAGTGAAGATGCCAAAGAAGGTGTGCGGGCGATGGTTGAGAAGCGGCCGGGGGTGTTCAAGGGGATTTGAGTAGGCTGTGCGGGCCTCATCGCGGGCAAGCCCGCTCCCACAGGTGGAATGCATTTCAACCGGAAAATGCTATTCAACTGTGGGAGCCGGGCTTGCCCGCGATGGCGTCAGTACGGGCAACTAAGTCGCCGGCCGAATCGCCTTGATCAACGCCTGCAACGAATACCCCAACCGCGGCGCCAACGCCTCGGCGCGGTCCGACAACGCTGCCATATCCAGTTCCTGATCCAGCTCCGAAGGCACCAGCAAAATCACATTGCCCTCCTTCACCGGCAGTTCCCAGTAATGCCGGTGATACAACCCGCGCAACAACGCCGCGCCCAATGGTTTACCGTCATCGGTCGCCCACTGGTTGATCACCAGCCAGCCACCCGGGTTGAGTTTTTTCTGGCAGTTTTCCAGAAAGGTCCAGGCCAGGTGCCCGACGCCTGGGCCAACATCCGTATACAAGTCGACGAAAATCAGGTCGGCCGACTCGGCGGTATCGAGCAATTGCAACGCGTCACCAATACGGATGTACAAGCGCGGGTCGTCATCCAGCCCCAGGTACTCGATGGCCAGGCGCGGCACATCCGGGCGCAGCTCGATGGCCTCGACGTCTTCCAGCGGCAGAAACTTGAGGCACGCCTGGGTCAGCGTACCGGCGCCCAGGCCGAGGAACAGCGCGCTTTCCGGTTGCTCATGGCACAACGCGCCAATCAACATCGCGCGGGTGTAGTCGTACTCGAGCCAGCTCGGGTCGGCGGTAAACACGCAGCTTTGCTCGATGGCATCGCCAAACTCGAGAAAACGGTAATCAGCCACTTCGAGCACACGAATCATGCCGAAATCATCATGGACTTCAGCCAGCAGGCGCTCGACACGCTCCTCGCTCATCACTACTCCTAAAGGGTTTACCGCACGGCAAAGGCGCGATTGTCGGCCAAGCGGCGGCAACAGGTCACGCACTAATTGCTGCTAACATTGGCGCCCGACCGTCAATCAACCTATCGAGTTCATGATGAGCCAACCCTGGAGCCCCGACAGCTGGCGCGCCCTGCCGATCCAGCAACAACCCCAGTACCCGGACGCTGCGCACTTGCTGCAAGTGGAGCAAAGCCTGGCCAGCTACCCGCCACTGGTATTTGCCGGGGAAGCACGCGAATTGCGCCGTCAGTTTGCCGAAGTGACCCAGGGCCGCGCCTTCCTGTTGCAAGGTGGTGATTGCGCCGAAAGCTTTGCCGAGTTTTCTGCTGCAAAAATCCGCGACACCTTCAAAGTACTGTTGCAGATGGCGATCGTGATGACCTTCGCCGCCGGTTGCCCGGTGGTCAAGGTTGGACGCATGGCCGGCCAGTTTGCCAAGCCGCGTTCGGCCAACGATGAAACCATCGACGGCGTCACCCTGCCCGCCTACCGTGGCGACATCGTCAACGGCATCGGCTTCGACGAAAAAAGCCGCGTGCCAGACCCGGACCGACTGCTGCAGTCTTACCACCAGTCCACTGCCACCCTGAATTTGCTGCGCGCGTTTGCCCAGGGCGGGTTTGCCGACCTGCACCAGGTGCACAAGTGGAACCTGGACTTTATCGCCAACTCCGCGCTGGCCGAAAAATACAGCCAACTGGCCGATCGCATCGACGAAACCCTGGCGTTCATGCGCGCCTGCGGTATGGACAGCTCGCCGCAATTGCGCGAAACCAGCTTCTTCACCGCCCACGAAGCGCTGCTGCTGAACTATGAACAGGCCTTCGTGCGCCGCGACAGCCTGACCAACGACTACTACGACTGCTCGGCCCATATGCTTTGGATCGGCGACCGCACCCGTCAGCTGGACGGTGCCCACGTCGAGTTCCTGCGCGGGGTCAACAACCCGATCGGGGTCAAGGTCGGCCCGAGCATGAAGCCTGAGGACCTGATCCGCCTGATCGACATCCTCAACCCGGACAACGACCCAGGCCGCCTCAACCTGATTGCGCGCATGGGCGCCGGCAAGGTCGGCGACCACCTGCCCAACCTGATTCGTGCGGTACAGCGCGAGGGCAAGCAGGTGCTGTGGAGTTCGGACCCGATGCACGGCAACACCATCAAGGCCAGCAGCGGCTACAAGACCCGCGACTTTGCGCAGATTCTTGGCGAGGTGAAGGAGTTCTTCCAGGTCCACCAGGCCGAGGGCAGCTATGCCGGCGGGATCCATATCGAGATGACCGGGCAGAACGTCACCGAATGCATTGGCGGCGCGCGGCCGATTACCGAAGATGGCTTGTCTGACCGTTATCACACGCATTGCGACCCACGGATGAATGCCGATCAGTCGCTGGAATTGGCGTTTCTGATTGCCGAGACGTTGAAGCAAGTCAAACGCTGAGGTTTGGGTTGCCTGGGCCGACGCCATCGCGGGCAAGCCCGCTCCCACAGGGGAATGCATTCCAACAGGGGAATGCAATTTTTATGTGGGAGGCGGGCTTGCCCGCGATGGCGTCCTAAAGTTCAACACCCAAGCTGAGCATCGCCACCCGAAGCCGCGCCGCACTCGGCCGCTGGCAGTTGAGCTGCACCTGCTCCAACCCAAGCCAGCCCGCCATCTGCCGCAGATTCAGGGCCAACGCCTGCATCCCTTCCTCATCCAGCCCCGGTTCTTCCTCGTGCACCGCGTGCACTGCCAGGCGCCCATTGGCGCGTTCGGCGCGCAGGTCAACCCGCGCGGCAATCCGCTCATTGTGCAAAAACGGCAGCACGTAGTAGCCATACACCCGTTTGTGTTGCGGGGTGTAGATCTCCAGCCGGTAACGAAAATCGAACAGACGCTCGGTGCGGCTGCGCTCCCAGATCAATGAATCGAACGGCGAGAGCAAGGCGCTTGCGGGCACTTTGCGTGGCACTTTGGGTTCAGGCAGGCAGTAAGCCGCCTGCTTCCAGCCCTGCACCTGGCACACCTGCAACTGCCCATCCTCGACCAACTCGGCCAGGCGGCCACGGCTGTCGGCGGGGTCCAGGCGGAAATAGTCGCGCAGGTCTTTTTCGGTGGCGACGCCCAATGCAGTCGCGCTGTGCAGCAGCAAACCGCGCTGAGCTTCGGCTTCGCTCACAGACGCTTGAAGAATGTCGGCGGGAATGACCCGTTCCGGCAAATCATAGAGCCGCTCAAAACCGCGCCGGCCCGCGACGGTGACCAAACCGGCGGCGAACAGCCATTCCAGTGCGTGTTTTTCCTCACTCCAATCCCACCAGGGGCCGGCACGCTCCTCGCGGGTCGACAAGCTGCCCGCGCCCAATGCGCCTTGCTGCTCGACGGTGTGCAGCACGCGCTGAATGGTGGCCTGCTGCTCACGCCCAAAGCGCGCCATCTGCGAATAGATGCCCTGCCCTAACTTTGCCCGCTCCATGCGCCAGCGCATCAACGGGTACAGCGCCATGGGCAGCAAGGAGGCCTCATGGCCCCAATACTCAAACAACGAGCGGCGCCGGCCCTGGCTCCAGGCAACGTGTTCAAGGATCAACGGGGAGTAATGGCCCAAGCGCGAAAACAGCGGCAGGTAATGCGAACGCACCACGGCGTTGACCGAATCGATCTGCAATACCCCCAACCGCTCAATCAAACGGTTGAGGTGCGCAGCCTTGATCAATGCTGGCGCTTGGCGCCCGGAAAATCCCTGGGCCACCAGCGCCATGCGGCGTGCTTGCTTGAGGGAAAACGACAGGTCGACGGGCATGGGTCTCTCCGTGTGAGCTCGCCGACCACCCTACTGCATCCTGGCTTATTTTCGCAGCGGGTCTTGCCAGAAATGCAGATGACGCTCCTGCTCGACATCGCTGCGGTTAAGCCCAATATCCTTAAGCGCTTCATCGCTCAAGCTTGCCAGGGCATGGCGCTCCTCATGCAGCGCCTGCCAGCGGGCAATGCTGCGAAGCAGCACGGAAAACGGGCGCTTGCCCAGCAACACAAAACCTTTCTGACCTTTCATCTTCTCGCCCTCCAGTGGGGATGGCGCAAGTGTGTGCCTGGCCTTATGATCAATCCAACGAATGTTTCTTATGCAATACATCTCTGAGATTGATCAATTGTCCAGCTACCCAAGCATTGACACCGACGTACTGCGCACCTTCGTCGCCATCGCCGACCAGGGCGGTTTTACCCGCGCCGGCGAGTTGGTCAACCGCACGCAATCGGCGGTGAGCATGCAGATGAAGCGGCTGGAAGAAGACGTGCTGCAACGCAAGTTGTTCGAGCGCGATGGCCGCCAAGTAAGGCTCACGCCGGAAGGCGAGGTATTACTGGGTTATGCACGGCGCATCCTGAAACTGCACAGTGAAGTGTTCAACACCTTGCGCGAGCCACATATGGTGGGATTGGTGCGCATCGGCACGCCGGATGACTACGTGATGCGCTTTCTGCCGGGCATTCTCAAACAGTTTTCCAAGGCCTACCCGCTGATCCAGATCGAGATGCACTGTGAGTCGTCATCGGTGTTGATGCAGCGCAGAGACTTGGCGCTGACCGTCATCAGCCGTGAACCCGGCAAGGAAATCGGCGAGTTGTTGCGCACCGAGCGCATGGTGTGGGCGGCCGCGCCCTGCTTCTGCGTGGACGAGCACGATGCATTGCCCCTGGCCGGTTCCGGTACTGACTGCCTTTACTACCAGTGGACCCGTGCAGCGCTGGATGCGGCCGGGCGTGATTATCGCATGGCCTACCACAGCTCTAATGTGGCGGCGATCCAGGCGGTGGTTAACGCTGGCCTGGCAGTGATGGTGTGCATGGAAAGCCTGGTGACCGACGACTTGCGAATCCTGAGCAGCGACGACGGCTTCCCGCCACTGCCCTCGATGAACCTGCACTTGTTACGCAACCCGGCAATGACCTCGCCGATCACCGAATGCCTGGCGCAATACATCGTCGAAGGCTTCAGACTTTAAAGGTCAACATCACCGCGCACACCGCCAGGAAAGCGCAGAACAGCCCGCGCAACACACGCTCCGGCAACGCATGGGCGACTTTCACGCCCCAACTGATGCTCAGCAGGCCACCCACCGCCAGCGGCACGCCGATCATCCAGTCCACCTCATGGTGCCAGGCGTAGGTGACCAGCGTCACACTGGTGCTGGGCAATGCCAGGGCCAGCGACAAGCCTTGCGCAACCACTTGGGTGGTGCCGAACAGGCTGGTCAGTACCGGCGTGGCAACCACCGCGCCGCCCACGCCGAACAAGCCGCCCATGGAACCGGACGCAGCACCCAGCACGCCAAGCCATGGCCAGGAATAACGCATTTGCGCAGACGGCGGTGCGTTGCGGGTGAACAGGCGCAGCAGGTTGTACGCCGCCAGCGTCAGCAAGAACGCGATGAAGCCGATGCGCATGGCCCCGGCGTCCAGGCCCACCGCCCAGATCGAACCCAGCCAGGCAAAGCTGAAGCCCATGACCCCCAGCGGCAGCGCGTGACGCAATTCAATCCGGTTGCGTTGGTGGTAACGCCACAAGGCCAGCATCACGTTGGGCACGACCATCACCAAGGCCGTGCCTTGGGCAATCTGTTGATCCAGGCCAAACAGCACCCCCAGCACCGGGATTGCGATCAACCCGCCACCAATGCCGAACAAGCCGCCGACCGTACCGAGCGCTGCGCCCAGTACCAGATACATTACCAAATCCACCACGCTCGCCACTCCACAAACCCAAGCCTTGCATGCTACGCAGTCGGCTCTAGCGTGGAAACGCACAGCAACGCACAATGGCTATGCCAATCTCGCATAAGCGTACACCCATGAACCCCAATGCCCTGACTGATCAACTGAGCCTGTTTCTGGACGTATTGGAGACCGGCAGTTTTTCCGCCGCCGCACGCCGCCATCCGCTGACACCCTCGGCGGTGGCGCGCCGCATCGACAGCCTGGAAAGCTCGGTGGGCAGCCGCCTGTTCCAGCGCAGCACCCACGCGGTGCTGCCCACGCCGGCCGGCCTGGCCTTCGCCGAGCGGGCGCGGCGGATCGTCAGCGAATTGCAGCTGGCCCGTGCCGAAGCCGTGTCCTTGAGCCATGCGCCGGAAGGCTTGATCCGGGTGGACGCCCCGGCCGCCTTTGGTCGACGGCACTTGGCGCCGGTAATTGCCGACTTTTTGAATGTGTACCCTGGGCTCGATGTGCACCTGCACTTGATCGACAGCTTTGTCGATATGCAGGGCGCGCACCTGGGCAAAGTCGATTTGGTGCTGCGCGCCGGGCATATCGTTGACACTCGCCTGGTGGCCACGCCCCTGGCGAGCATTGTGCGCATCGCCTGTGCCAGCCCGGCATACCTCAAAAGCCATGGCACGCCCAGCCACCCACGCGAGCTGAGCGAGCACGATGGCCTGGACTGGGACGGCCTGGCGCCGATGTTCGCGTGGCGCTTCGAACTGGATGGGCGCCGCACCCTCTACCGACCGCGGCGTATCCGCATGAGCGCCAACAACGCCGAAGCCCTACTGTCTGGCGCCCTTGCCGGGCTGGGTATCGCCCACCTGCCCACGTGGCTGGCCAGCGAATACCTGGTGCGCGGCGAGTTGCTGCCGCTGTTTTGCGAAAACGGCCTGCCCAGCCCGGAAACCGCTGGCATCTACGCGTTGCGCCTGGAACAGCAACCGAATGCGCGCAGCCGTTTGCTGTTGGAATACCTCAAATCGCGTTTCAGCCCTGTGCCGCCATGGGATCTGGCGCTGCAAAGCGGCCTGGTCTGACCGCTGCGCCAGAATTATCTGGCGCATTAAAGGTTTGCCCGCTAGATTCCTGGGCATACACGCTTTTTAAGGCAGCACCATGAGTAAAAATCCCAACCCGTGCGAAAACCTGATGCTGGACAACCAGCTGTGTTTCGCCCTGCACTCCACCTCGTTGCTGATGACCAAAGTCTACAAGCCGCTGCTACAAGCCCTCGGCCTGACCTACCCGCAGTACTTGGCCATGATGGTGCTGTGGGAAGAGGATGGCTTGACCGTCGGCGAAATCAGCCACCGCTTGCTCACCGACCCGGGCTCCCTCACGCCATTGCTCAAACGCCTGGAAGCCGAAGGCCTGCTCAGCCGCACCCGCAAGCGTGAAGATGAGCGGGTGGTGGTGGTGGAACTGACCGAAGCGGGACGTGCCTTGCAGGAAAAGGCGATGGGGATTCCGCAGTGCATTCTGGGGGCGAGCGGTATGCAGCTTGAGCAGTTGCGCAAGCTGCAGGCGGATCTGATTGCGTTGCGTAGTAATTTGCAGGGTGCTGTCTGACGCGATTTTCCAAACACTAAAAATCTGAATGTGGGAGCGGGCTTGCCCGCGATAGCGTTGTGTCAGTCGCCAGATGTGCTAACTGATTCACCGCCATCGCGGGCAAGCCCGCTCCCACATTTTGGGATCTTTGTACTCAACAAAACATTTTTTATATTTATCTTGCGCGCTAAATATTAGCGCTATATATTCGCCTCACCAACTACTTAGCGCGCAAACATTTAGCGCTAAACCACAAGAGGACGACACCATGCAAACGCTCTATACCGCAGTAGCCACCGCCACCGGCGGCCGTGATGGTCGCGCTGTTTCCAGCGACAACATCCTCGACGTCAAACTCTCCACCCCAAAAGAATTGGGCGGCGCTGGCGGCCAGGCCACCAACCCCGAGCAACTGTTCGCCGCCGGCTATTCGGCCTGCTTTATCGGCGCGCTGAAATTCGTCGCCAGCCAGACAAAACGCAAAATCCCGGATGACGCCTCGATCACCGCCCACGTCGGCATCGGCCAAATCCCCGGCGGTTTCGGCCTGGACATCGACCTGCACATCAGCCTGCCGGGCCTGGCACAAGACGAGGCGCAAAGCCTGGTCGACGCCGCGCACCAGGTCTGCCCGTACTCCAACGCCACCCGTGGCAACGTCGATGTGCGCCTGCACGTGACGGTCTGATTTACAAGCGCGCACAAAAAAGCCCGACACCAGGTCGGGCTTTTTTTGTCGTACGGTTTGGCCAGAATTACTTCTTGGCGCGACCTTTGTACGAACCACCTTCACGGGTGTCGATCTCGATCATGTCGTCGATTTCGATGAAATCAGCAACCTGCAGCTCGGTACCGTTAGCCAGTTTGGCAGGCTTCATCACCTTGCCCGAAGTGTCGCCGCGAGCGGAACCTTCGGTGTAGGCAACTTTACGCACGATGGTGGTCGGCAGCTCTACGGAAACCAGACGGTCTTCGAAGAAGATCGCTTCGCAGACGTCTTCCATGCCTTCTTCCACGAACGGCAGAACGGCTTCGATATCTTCAGCGTTCAGCTCGTACATGGTGTAGTCGGTGGTGTCCATGAACGTGTAGGTGTCGCCGCTGATGAAGGACAGGGTCGCTTCTTTGCGGTCGAGGATCACGTCGTCCAGTTTGTCATCGGCGCTGTAGACGATCTCGGTCTTGTAACCGGTCAGCAGGTTCTTCAGCTTGGTCTTCATGATTGCGCTGTTACGACCAGACTTGGTGAACTCAGCTTTCTGAACCAGCCAAGGGTCGTTTTCGAGACGGATCACTGTACCGGGTTTCAGTTCTTTACCAGTTTTCATTGCATATATCCGAAATTTGGATGGGATTTACAAAATTCAAGGTGGCGTATCATATCCAACTTTCATAAAACTGTACCAGCGCCGTCGCAAGATCGGCCTGCAAGCCTTGTTCCAGACACCAGGTTTGCGCGTGCAGGTGTACCTCCGGCCAGTGTTCCATGAGCATTTTCCACGCTTGTGCCATATCGCCATCAGCGTTCCAGGCTTGCCACAGGGTCACCACAGCGACCTTGGCGGCGGGCGACAACGCGGCGGTGTACAGCGCCAGAAAGGCGTCGAGCTTGTCCAGGTGGATGTCTTCGTCCTGGCGGTAGATGTGCCACAGCAACGGCCGCCCCGCCCATTGGGCACGCACGAACGAGTCTTCGCCGCGCACGGCGTTGAAGTCGCAGCACCACAGCAGGCGGTCATATTGTTCCTGGCGCACGAACGGCAGCACCTGCACGGTCAGCGCCTCGCGTTGATGCACATCGCCCACCGCCAGCGCCTCGACACCGAGCCAGCGCTGCACGTCGCCGAGGATGCGGCCTTCCGGCACCAACAGATGAGTGGCATGCCCATCCGTCGCCAACACGTCCAGCCAGCTGGCGAGCCCGGCATTTTCATAGGCAAACAACGACATCAGCCGCGCACCGGCTGCCGGAACGACGCCTATCGACTGCAGGAATTGTTGTCGCGCTGCGCCGTCATGCTGAAATGCCTGACGCTGCTCCAACAGCCCGCCTTCACGCAAAAGCCCGCCCGTGCCCGGACGAAACCCCGGAAAGAAGAAGTACTTTTGCACGCCCTTGAACTTCACCGACGGCAGACGGTGGCAACCCACCACCCAGTCTTCGGCGCTGAGGTAATCCAGGTTCATCCACAACGGCGTGCGTTCGCGCGCGGCCATGGCCTCCATATAATCGGGCGGCAACTGGCAAGCGAAGGCGGCGATCACAACGTCGGCGGGTGGCGTCTGCGGCCAGTCGGCCGACCAGTGACGCACTTCAACGCCTTCCTGCCATTGCTGATCGCGCTGCACCTCGATTTCGGGGCACATGCGTTCGAAGGCGCGCAGGTCGTCGACCCATAAGCGCACTTCGCACGCATGCTCAACCACCAACTGCCGGGCCAGGCGCCAGGTCACGCCGATGTCGCCGTAGTTGTCGACGACGCTGCAAAAAATATCCCAGCGGGCTTTCATTCCGGGCTCCAACATTCAAAGGCTCGATTGTCCGCATAAATGCGCCGATGCAGAAGGCTTGATCGCGATTATTCTGCACAGTGGCTGTGCGACAATCGCCGCCACGCCGTCAATGCCTGCCAGGAGGCCAACATGTCCGAACGTCCGTTGTCGCTGTTCAAGCTCAGTGCTGCCGTGGCCTTTGGCCTGTGGCTGGGGTTTATCGCCATTGTGCTGACCGCCTGGCTGGCCTCGCGCTACCTGTTCCCGCAAAGCCTCGCACCCGTGGCTCAAGCGGTTCAACAAGCCGTTCAACAGATGGGCAAACCGGCCGCTGTGGCGCCGGAGCCGCCGAACCGTATGTTCGAGCAATACACCGAGAACCTGCGCAAGCAGGAACAACAACAAACCCTGGACCAGGCGCGCAACAATGCGCGCAACCTGTCTAACCCCAAATGCCAGTTCTGGCTGCAACAAGACCAGAACGCGCCCAATGAAAAGAGCAAGGCGAATGTCCTGCAATTTTGCGAATGACCCAGCACACTCATGAATAAACATGCCGTTCACCAGTTGATCCTGGAAAAACTCAGCGTCGACCTCGACATCGCTCAGCGTGCCGCACAGACCGCCTACGAAACCGCGACCCACGAAGAAAACATCGCGGAGAACAAGTACGACACCTTGGGGCTGGAAGCTTCCTACCTCGCGGCCGGGCAAGCCAAACGCGTCGAAGAGATCAAGCAAGCGCTGGCGTTGTGCCAGAACCTGCAACTACGCGCCTACGATGATCAACGCGGGATTGAGGTCGGCACGCTACTAGGCCTGGAGGACGAGAACAGCCGCCAGCAGTGGCTGTTCCTGGCGCCGGATGCGGCAGGCTTGAAAGTCGATGTGGTGGGCCAGCCGGTGACCGTCATCACCCCGCGCTCGCCCCTGGGCAAAAGCCTGCTGGGCAAGTTCGAGGGTGATGAGGTGGAGATTCTGGTGGCGGGCGCCCGGCAACACTTCACGGTTACCGAGGCCAAGTAAACCACTCTAAGCACAGGGGCTTACCGTGGCGAGGGAGCTTGCTCCCGCTCGGGTGCGCAGCGCCCGCAAGCTTTTTGGGGCCGCTACGCAGCCCAGCGGGAGCAAGCTCCCTCGCCACACCTGCAATAATCAATATCAGTGGACGGGCAATTCAACGCCGTCAAACAGCTCTTCCAGTTCCTGCTTGTTATGGCACTGGATCGCCTTGGCCATGACTTCACGGGTCAGGTGCGGTGCAAACTTCTCGATGAAGTCGCACATGAAACCACGCAGGAAGGTGCCACGGCGGAAGCCGATCTTGGTCACGCTGGACTCGAACAATTCGCTGGCGTCGAGCACGACCAGGTCTTTATCGAGGTTGGTGTCGACCGCCATTTTGGCGACGATACCCACACCCAGGCCCAGGCGCACGTAGGTCTTGATCACGTCGGCGTCAGCGGCGGTGAACACCACTTTCGGCGTGAGGCCGCGATGGCTGAAGGCTTCATCGAGCTTGGAACGGCCGGTAAAGCCGAATACGTAAGTGACGATCGGGTATTCAGCCAGGGCTTCGAGGGTCAGCTTCGGCAGCTTGGCCAACGGGTGGCCCTGGGGCACGACCACGCAACGGTTCCAGCGGTAGCACGGCATCATCACCAGGTCGCCGAACAGCTCAAGGGCTTCGGTGGCGATGGCAAAATCGACGGTGCCGTCAGCAGCCATCTCGGCGATCTGCATCGGCGAACCCTGGTGCATGTGCAGGGCCACATCGGGGTATTGCTTGATGAAATCGCGGATCACCGGCGGCAAGGCATAACGCGCCTGGGTGTGGGTGGTGGCGATCGACAGGGTGCCTTTCTTCTCGTTGGAGAATTCCTGGGCGATCTGCTTGATGCTTTCGACTTTGCGCAGGATCTCGCCGGCGGTGGTGATAATGCGCTCACCGGCCGGGGTCACACGGGTCAGGTGTTTGCCGCTGCGCGCGAATACTTCGACGCCCAGCTCGTCTTCGAGCAGGCGGATCTGCTTGCTGATACCGGGTTGCGAGGTGTAAAGGCTTTGAGCGGTAGCGGAAACGTTGAGGTCGTGGTGCGCCACTTCCCAGATGTAGCGCAGTTGTTGAAGCTTCATATATGTCCCTCAAAGCGGATAGACGCCACGGGTATCAGCGACGGTATATAACTATATTAAAGGTCAGACAGATAAATCTAGAACTTTTTATCGTTTTTACCCATCACGTGTCATCAGTGCGTCGACGCTGTAGCGACGGCACCATGTAAACCGGCACTGTGGCCAGTTGCAGTACCCGCGCCGCCGTGCGCCCAAGCGGTGTGGCGGTCGCGGTTGTGTGGCTATGACTACCTACGATCAACAGGTCAACGGAAAGTTTACGCAGTTGGTCGAGAATCACCTCGCACGGGTCCCCCTGGATCACGCGCACCGAGCGAATCAACTGCAGGTCTTGCTCGCCCTCCCCCAACTCCTCGCGAAAACTGTCGAGCACCCGTTGCTCGATGGTCGCCATCACCGTGTTCAGGCCCTGGCTCTGCCATTCACTCAGAGCCTTCTCATCAAGGTAGCTTTGCAACACCGATTCGGCGAACAACCCGATCGGCTCGACCACATGAATCACATACAAATCCGCCTTGAACGTCCGGGCCAGCGCCAGCGCATGTTGCATGACATACGGCGCATACAGACCGAGGTCCGTGGCATACAACATCGAACGAATCATAGAACCTCCTGGACTGCCAGGATGGCGGGGATTGATTGAGCTTAGCAGCTAGCTCTCGGTCTGGATTTTCAACTCATTGCTGATGCCATGGGGCACATGCCCGGTGGTCACCACCTCCCTGGCTTTCTCACAATGACCGGCCTGGTCATCGAAAAACACATCGGCGGCGAACGCCTCCAAAAACGCGGATTTCTCCAGGCCGCCAAGGAACAGTGACTCATCCAGGCGGATGTCCCATTCGCGCAAGGTGCGAATCACCCGCTCATGGGACGGTGCCGAACGCGCGGTGACCAGGGCGGTGCGGATCGGGCAGGCGTCGTCCGCGAACTCGCGCTGCAACAGGTTGAGCGCCGCCAGGAAGCCCTTGAACGGACCGCCGTGCAAAGGCTCGCGTGCCGACTCGCGCTCGCTGGCATGAAACGCCTCTATCCCACCGACCTGATACACGCGCTCCGACTCATCGGAAAACAGCACCGCATCGCCGTCGAATGCAATGCGCAGTTCTTCACTCGATGCCCGGCGCGCGCCGCCGGACAGAATCGTCGCCGCAGCGAAACCAGCATCCAGGGCGCTGCGCACATCTTCAGCATGGGTCGACAAAAACAAATGGCAACCAAACGCGGCCAAATAAGGATATGGACTACGCCCTCCTACGAAAGCGGCGCGGGAAATATCCAGGCCGTAATGCTGGATCGAATTGAACACGCGCAATCCGGTGTCGGCGCTGTTGCGTGACACCAACACCACTTCGACGCGGGCACGCCCGAGGCTGGCGTTAAGGCTAAGGAGCTTTTTGACCAGCGGGAAGGCGTCGCCGGGTTCGAGGGTTTCTTCCTCGTGTTCGATCTGGTATTTGCGATACGCCTCCACCCCTTCGTTCAGGTAGATCTTGTGGCTGTCGCTCAGGTCGAACAGTGCCCGCGACGAAATCGCCAGCACCAGTTTGTCGCCCAATCCTTTCGCCATAGTGTTTCTCCCCAATTCAGCGATTGCGCCGATCAATAAAACTCAAGGCCTGGTAGAGCGCCTGCATGCGTGGCAATTCACAGCCCGCCGCTTTGGCAGCGGCCAATGGCCGGGCGTAGATCGCCGCCAGTTCCAGCGGGCGTTTGTGCACGTGGTCGTGGTACATGCTGGGCAGGTAGTCAGCCATGGTGTCGGTCATGGTGAGCATTTGCTCGACGTAACTGCCGGGAATTTCATGGCCACAGGCGTGGGCGCCCTTCACCACTTCAGTCATCAGGGCCTGGATCAGTTCGCGGCTGGACTCATCGGCCATCATCGCGCTGGTGCCGGTGCCCAGCAATACCGAGAGGCCATTGAACGGCACATTCCAGACCAATTTATGCCACCGCGCCTGGTGCACATTGGCCATGGCCTGGGACTCGATGCCGGCCTGGTGAAACAGCGCGGCGCCCTCCTCGACAATGGCCTTCTGCTGCGCCTCATCGTTGGCCGCCGTGCCACTGTGATAGCCAAGATTCACCCGGCCCAACGCCTGATGCTCGACGACACCCGGCCCGGAACGATGCACGCCGATGTAACACAAGCCGCCCAACAGGTGCAGCGACGATGGCAGGTGTTCGCGCAGGCTGTCTTCAACATCGAGGCCGTTTTGCAGGAGCACTACCTTGGCGCCCGGTGCGGCGACCTGGGCAAGGGTTGGGGCCAGCTCCACGTTGCCGGTGGATTTGGTGCCGACCAGCAGCCAGTCGCACGCCGGCATATCGGCAGCCTGGGCATAGGCCTGCACAGGGTGCAGGTGCAACTTGCCGTGCACAGTACTGTTGAGGTGCAGGCCATGCTCGGCGACCGCCGCATATTCACTGCGCAACAGAAAGTGCACATCGAACCCGGCACGCGCCAGCATCAGGCCGTAAAAACCACCGATGGCACCGGTGCCGATAATGCCGATGCGGGGCGACTGTGCTGTCATGGCAGATCCTCTGGAGTACGGGTAAGTGCTTGATTAATCGCGTCCGCAAGGTCGGGCCGGGTAAGACGCGCCTGTAATTGCCCAAGGAATTGACCCTCGCACACGAGGAACAACGCGGGCAAATGAAAGATCTGGTAGCGCTCAACCGCCCCGCCGTTGTGCCCGGCATCCACCCAGCACACGCGCTCGACCGGCAACGTCCAGCCGGGCAGTTGCTGGCGTGCCCAACGGCAACTGGAACAGCCCACGCTGGTAAACACCAGCAGCGAAATACCTGGCAATCCCAGCAATTGCTGGTCAATATCCAGGTCGGTCAATTCCAGTTCCTTCACTATACTGCTGCCACTGCCGTCAATTGGACGGTGCTCGGAGTCCGTGTACATGGGTCGTTTTTTACCTCACCCTGATGATGTCGCTGTCGAGTTAATCCAACGTCCCGCCCCAGCTATTCCCCGCCAACGCCTGCACACTATCGGCCTGGGCGGCGTCGCCTGCAATTGCCCGCGTGCCTGGCGCCAGGGCACGGCGGTTGATCTGCGCATCCCGTCACTGGGTGCCAGCGCCCGTTATCCGGGCTATGTAGCCTGGTGTCGCAAAGTCGAAAATGGCTACCGTATCGGCATTTCCTTTACCGATGAACATGCCTTGTTCGGTGCGCGCATGGGCGAGCAAGTGTGCCAGATCGAACGCTACTGCCGCCTGCACGAAGACGCCGAGCCAACCCCTGCCCAGCTCGAGACCATGGCCCGTGAGTGGGTTTCACGCCATGCCAGTGAGTTCGCCCACGACACCTTTGTGGCGCCGGTGCTGGATTAAAGCCGGCTTTGCCCATTGTCGCGGCCCCGTGTTACGCGCTAAGGTTCCTCCCCCCTGCATTCAAATCATGCTGTGCCCGCCGCACGGGGATAGCAGGCGGCCGGCACCCGTGACCCTGGCGAGTAACACGATGGCTGATTTACCGATCAATGACCTTAACGTCGAATCCAACGAGACCCTGATCACCCCTGATCAGCTCAAGCGCGAAATCCCTTTGAGCGATGCTGCCCTGCAGACCGTGACCAAGGGCCGCGAAGTCATTCGTGACATTCTCGATGGCACCGACCACCGCCTTTTTGTAGTGATCGGCCCGTGCTCGATCCACGACCTCAAGGCTGCCCACGAATACGCCGAGCGCCTTAAAGTGCTGGCGGCTGAAGTGTCCGACACCTTGTATCTGGTGATGCGCGTCTATTTCGAGAAACCACGCACCACCGTCGGCTGGAAAGGTTTGATCAACGACCCGTACCTGGACGACTCGTTCAAGATTCAGGACGGTTTGCACATCGGTCGCCAATTGCTGCTGGACCTGGCCGAAATGGGCCTGCCGACCGCGACCGAAGCGCTGGACCCGATCTCCCCGCAGTACCTGCAGGACCTGATCAGCTGGTCGGCCATCGGCGCACGCACCACCGAGTCCCAGACCCACCGCGAAATGGCGTCCGGCCTGTCCTCGGCCGTGGGCTTCAAGAACGGCACCGATGGCGGCCTGACGGTTGCGATCAACGCCCTGCAATCGGTGTCCAGCCCGCACCGTTTCCTGGGTATCAACCAGGAAGGTGGCGTGTCCATCGTCACCACCAAGGGCAACGCCTATGGCCACGTGGTACTGCGCGGCGGCAACGGCAAGCCCAACTATGATTCGGTCAGCGTGGCGCTGTGCGAACAGGCGCTGAACAAGGCCAGGATCAAGCCGAACATCATGGTCGACTGCAGCCACGCCAACTCCAACAAGGACCCGGCCCTGCAACCGCTGGTGATGGAAAACGTCGCCAACCAGATTCTTGAAGGCAACCAGTCGATTATCGGCTTGATGGTCGAAAGCCACTTGAACTGGGGCTGCCAGTCGATTCCAAAAGACCTGGCCGACTTGCAGTACGGCGTGTCGATCACCGATGCCTGCATCGACTGGTCAGCCACCGAGACCACCCTGCGCAGCATGCATGCCAAGCTCAAGGACGTGTTGCCCAAGCGCAAACGCACCTGACCTTACACTGCGCACACAAAAACGCCGGGCTTAGCCCGGCGTTTTTGTGTGCGGCATCTGATTGATCGTTCCCACGCTCTGCGTGGGAATGCAGCCATGGACGCTCCGCGTCCCGCCTCACTCAATATTCAGAGCTTCGCGGCATGGCGCTGATGGCGCTCCATGTAGCGCTCTACGTAAGAGCACGAAGGGATCACGGTGTACCCGGCCTCTTCGGCGAACTTCAACGCTTCCTCGGTCAACGCAGCAGCAATGCCGCGCCCGCGCAATGCGTTGGGCACGAAGGTGCGATAGATGTCCAGGGTCTGTTTGCCCAGGTCCATATAGGTCAGATAGGCACGATGACCGTCCACATTGGTCTCGAACTGATGACCAGCCTGGTCATGGTGGATGGACAACGCCTCGCTCATCACTACTCCTCGCGGGTCTTGGATTTCGACCCCTACCTTACCGATGTTTTTCCGGCGAAGGAACATCTACGCCACCCCGTGCCGGTTTCGACAACGAGAAAACCTATAGCGCTCACAACCAGCACGTAGAGAATAGTAGGCACCAATGCTGCAATAGCTCAAGGCGCACTCGTCATCCCTTGCCGCTGGCGGTTACAGAAAGGGCTTCGATCAATCGATGATCGATAGCCTGAACATTGCCGGCAGTTGAAGCTTGAGACGAACTGCCGCTCTTAAAGTCACCTCTAGATGCGCCTACATGCGCAAAAGATGCCGGGCCAGGCAAAGGCCAACTGAAAAAAAGTGTCATCGTAGATATATAAATTTACACCTGCTTACCCAGCCTGACACAGGCTGGCCGGACCTCTCAGCTTGGATCCAGTTCCCGACGAAATGAAAATTTTTGAGCAGTTTTTATACAAACCTCCAAAAGATTAGCCAAAATAGATACGGCACAAGAATTTTTTTTGCTTCTTGCGCTACGTCAGTTTACTTACTACAAGTAATGAGTAGTATGTACGCCGGCTATCAGCTCACCCTGAGAAAGTAGCCATTTAATAGAAAGTCCTTGAAGGGGAACACGATGAACAACGTTCTGAAATTCTCTGCTCTGGCTCTGGCCGCAGTTCTGGCTACCGGTTGCAGCAGCGTCTCCAAAGAAACCGAAGCTCGTCTGACTGCAACTGAAGACGCAGCAGCTCGCTCCCAGGCTCGTGCAGACGAAGCCTACCGTAAAGCTGATGAAGCTCTGGCTGCTGCTCAAAAAGCACAACAGACTGCTGACGAAGCTAACGAGCGCGCTCTGCGCATGCTTGAAAAAGCAAGCCGCAAGTAATAATCCCTCGGGGTTGTTATCAAGCCGATCCATTCTTGGATCGGCTTTTTTATTGCCTGCAATTCAGCCCTGAATCCAGCGCAATAAAAAGCCCGCCATAGCGCAAGGCCTTGGCGGGCTTTTGATCGAACAGGCTTATTGCTGCAGATCGATAGGCGTGCTGGACACCACCGGCGTGTTGGCACCCGGTACCCCAATCTCGGTGGGCAGGCCATCTTCGGCGGCCACCACATCACGCACCTGATCCCAATTGACGCGCAAATTGTTGGCCAGGTCTTCGCGCTTGAGCAGGGCATTGATGACCGCAGTGTGCTTGTCGACCACCGAAGGCGTGCCATCGTCGTTCAGCGGCGTATGCGCTTCAAGGTAGACCTTGCCGCCACTGCTGCCGAACTTGTACGCATCGTTGATGATGCGCACCGAGGTGCCGACCGGCACCATGTCGGCCATCTCCAGCACGTTGTTGTTGAACATGCGGAAGCAACCGTGGCTTGTACGCGTGCCGATACCAAATTTCATGTTCGAACCATGGATCAGGTAACCCGGCGTGCCCAAGGTGAACTTGAACGGCCCCAGTGGGTTATCCGGCCCGGCCGGCACCACATTGGGCAGCGGGTCGCCATTGGCGGCGTGCTCGGCCTTGATCGAGGCGGGCGGGGTCCAGGTCGGGTTGGGGATTTTGCCGGTGATGGTGGTGTGCGCGACCGGCGAACCCCAGCCCTCACGGCCAATGCCCAACGGGAAGGTGTACACCACGTTCTGGCCCTTGGGATAGTAATAGAGCCGGTATTCCGCCAGGTTGATCACGATACCTTCGCGCGGGCCGGGCGGCAGAATAAACCGCGTGGGCAGCACAATCTCGGTGCCCGCGCCGGGCAACCAGGCATCCACACCCGGGTTGGCCGCGACCATTTCCGAATAGCCCAGGTCATAGGTGGTGCCCAGGTCGGCAAAGGTGTCTTCGTACTTGGCCTTGATCACCTGGACCTGACCGACGATGTCTTCACCCGGCGGGGGCAAGGGCAACTGCAAGGCTGACGCCGAACCGGCTGCACACAAGGCAGCAAGAGACAGGCAGCAGGTAACGACGGAAAGGCGCGACAACATCCGGAAAATCCTTCGCAGAACGACGGGTAGGAAAACACTGATTGTATACGTGAAGCGCGATCCAGGCATCAACCTGCCCCGCTGCTACTCGAAGCGCAGCTCTGGCCAGATCAGCGGCGTGCCACGCTTTTGCGATTCGAGAATTGCCCGGCACAGCGGGCACAGGCGCTGGTCCTGAAAAATCGCACGGTCCACCGATGACCAGCGTGGTTGCGCCGGCAACAAAGTGCCGCACAGCGTGCGGTCGATCGAGCCACCCAGCTCCAATTGACGCGCAACCAGATGCACCCGGACTTCCTGGCAGGCGAACAGATCCAGCTGCTCGTCAGGCTCGATCAGTTGGTAGTTGAACAGGGACCAGGCAGGGCGCGACATCGGGGGCTCCAGATCGGGGGGGCGCCACCTTAGCCGAAAGCCTGCCGGTAGAAAAGCGTCATAGCAGCGGTTTTAGCGTCGGCCAGACATTTTCCAGCAACTTGCCCTGTGCGCCGACTGCCGGGTGAAGCTGATCGGCCTGCATCAACTCGGGATGGCCGCCCACGCCCTCAAGGAAAAACGGCACCAGCGGGATGCTTTTTTCCTTGGCCAAGGTACCGTAGACCTCGGCAAATGCCGTGGTGTATTTAGGGCCATAATTTGGGGGCAACTGCATCCCCAGCAGCAGCACCTTGGCGCCCTTGGCCTTGGACTGGTCAATCATCGACGCAAGATTTTGTTTCAATTGCGCTGGCGGCTGCCCACGCAGGCCATCATTGCCACCCAACTCGAGAATCACCACATCCGGTTTATGCTCTGCAAGCGCCGCCGGCAGCCGCGCCAGGCCTCCGGCACTGGTGTCGCCGCTGATGGAGGCGTTGACCACTTTATCGTCGAAACCTTCGCTCTTGAGCCGTTGTCCCAGCAACGCTACCCACCCTTTGCTGGTATCCAGCCCGAAACCGGCACTGATACTATCGCCAACGATCAGGACTGTACCCGCCGCTGCGTTCTGGGCCATGCACATCAAGGCCAGGCCAGCACTCAAAAACCACATTCGCATCGGATTCTCCATGGGCGCAAGCATTCTCACCGCGCGAAACCTTAGCAAAGTGGTTCCCAGCGCGGAAGGTGAACTGACTATCCTGCACGAACTGAGCCTGGAACTGAACAAGGGCGATAGCCTGGCTATCGTCGGCAGCTCCGGTTCCGGTAAATCCACCCTCCTCGGCCTGCTGGCCGGCCTCGATCTGCCCAGCAGCGGTGAAGTCACGCTGGCCGGGCAAGCCTTGAGCACCCTCGACGAAGACCAGCGCGCACGCATACGCGCCGAGCACGTGGGTTTTGTCTTCCAGTCATTCCAACTGCTCGACAGCCTCAATGCGCTGGAAAACGTCATGCTGCCGCTGGAGCTGGACGGCCGCAAGGACGCCCGCGAGCGCGCCACCCACCTGCTGGAGCGTGTGGGCCTGGGCCAACGCCTGACCCACTCGCCGCGCCAGCTTTCCGGTGGCGAGCAGCAGCGCGTCGCTATCGCCAGGGCCTTCGCCGCCGAACCGGATGTGCTGTTTGCCGATGAACCCACCGGCAACCTCGACAGCCACACCGGCGAGCGCATCAGCGACCTGCTGTTCGAACTCAACAAAGAAAGCGGCACGACCCTGGTGCTGGTCACCCACGACGAGCGCCTGGCCCACCGTTGCCGGCGCCTGATCCGCCTTGAAGCCGGCCTGATGGTCGCGCCCCTGGAGCCTTGATGGCACGTTTGCCGCTGTTGCGCCTGTTCAGCCTTGCCATGCGCCAATTACTGCGCGACGCCCGCGCCGGTGAGTTGCGCGTGTTGTTTTTCGCCCTGCTGGTGGCGGTCACGGCCAGCACCGCCATTGGCTACTTCGGTGCACGCCTGAACGGCGCCATGCTGTTGCGTGCCACCGAATTCCTCGGTGCCGACCTGGTACTCGAAGGCAGCTCGCCGGCCCGCTTCGAGCAAATCAGGTCAGGCACCGAACTGGGCCTGGATCACGCGCGCATTGTTGAGTTCTCCAGCGTTATCGCGACCGATAATGGCATCCAGCTCTCCAGCATCAAGGCGGTCAACGAGCAGTACCCGTTGCGCGGCGAACTCAAAAGCGCCACGCAGCCGTTCGGCGCAGAAACTGCAGGAGGCGGCCCAAAACCCGGCGAAGCCTGGGTGGAAGCACGGCTGCTGACGGCGCTGGACCTCAAAGTCGGCGACAGCATCGACGTGGGCATGAAAACCCTGCGGCTGACGCACATCCTGACCTACGAGCCCGATCGCGCCGGTAACTTCTACAGCCTCACGCCACGGGTGATGATCAACCTCGCCGACCTGGACGCCACCGGCGTGGTGCAACCCGGCAGCCGCGTGAGCTACCGCGAACTGTGGCGTGCGCCCCAGGGCAGCACGGCACTGCAAACCTATCGCGACCTGGTCAAGCCGGGCCTTGCCGCCAACCAGCGCTTGCAGGATTCGCGTGACGGCAACCAGCAGATCGGCGGAGCCCTGGGCAAGGCCGAGCGTTACCTGAACATGGCCAGCCTGGTGGCAGTGCTGCTGGCCGGCGTGGCCGTGGCGCTGTCGGCCAACCGCTTCGCCAGCCGCCGTTTCGACGCCAGCGCGCTGCTGCGTTGCCTGGGTTTGTCACGCCGCGAAACAATGCTGCTGTTCAGCCTGCAACTGAGCGTACTGGGCCTGTTGGCCAGCCTCACCGGCGCCGTGCTCGGCTGGTTGGCGCAATTTGGCCTGTTCTATTTCCTGCATGACTTGCTGCCGGCCGACGTGCCGCCCGGCGGGCTGCTGCCAGCAGTGGCGGGCATCGGCACCGGGCTGGTCGCCCTCGCCGGCTTCGCATTGCCGCCCCTGGCAGCGTTGGGCCGGGTGCCGCCGCTGCGGGTATTGCGACGTGACATGCTGCCGATCCCTTCCAGCACCTGGATGGTGTATGGCGCTGCGCTGTTCGCCCTCGGCCTGATCATGTGGCGCCTGAGCCTCGATCTGGTGCTGACCTTCGCATTGCTCGGCGGTGGCGTGATGGCCGCGCTGATCCTTGGCGGCCTGCTGTTGTTGTTACTGCAAAGCCTGCGCAGGCTACTGGCTCGCGCTTCGCTGCCCTGGCGCCTGGGTTTGGGCCAGTTGCTGCGCCATCCCTTGGCCGCAGCCGGCCAGTCCCTGGCGTTTGGCTTGATCCTGTTGTCCATGGGCTTGATCGCCCTGCTGCGCGGCGAATTGCTCGACACCTGGCAAAACCAGCTACCCAAGGACGCCCCCAACTATTTCGCCCTGAACATCCTGCCGGCCGACAAAGACGCCTTTGGCGCCCGCCTGCTGGAGTTGCAAGCACAAGCGGCGCCGCTGTACCCGGTGGTGCCGGGCCGCTTGATCAGCATTAATGGCGCGCCAGTGCAGGAGATTGTCAGCAAAGACTCCAGCGGTGACCGCGCTGTGCAGCGCGACCTGAGCCTGACCTGGGCAGCCGACCTGCCACCGGGCAACCTCCTCACTGCAGGCGCTTGGTGGTCACAGCAACCGGGCGATGGCATCCCAGGGGTGTCGGTAGAAGCCAAGGTCGCTGAAAGCCTGAAGCTGAAGCTCGATGATCACCTGGTGTTCACCGTCGGTGGCGAGAACCGCGAAGCACGGGTGACGAGCCTGCGAACCATCAACTGGGACAACTTCCAGCCCAACTTTTTCATGATTTTCCAGCCGGGCACCTTGAAGGACCTGCCCGCTACTTACCTGACCAGCTTCTATCTGGCGCCGGGGCATGACCAACAGATCGTCGACCTGTCCCGGGCCTTCCCGGCCGTCACTATCCTGCAGGTCGAAGCCTTGCTGGAGCAGTTGCGCAGCATCCTCGCCCAAGTGACCCTGGCGGTGGAGTACGTGTTGCTGTTTGTGCTGGCGGCGGGCATGGCCGTGCTGTTTTCGGGCCTGCAGGCCACTCTGGATGAGCGAATTCGCCAAGGCGCGCTGTTGCGTGCGCTGGGGGCCGAGCGCAAGTTGCTGGTCAAGGCGCGACGGATCGAGTTCGGCTTGCTGGGTGCGGTAAGCGGCTTGCTGGCAGCCCTGGGCACCGAGCTGGTGACCTGGGTGCTGTACCGTTACGCCTTTGACCTGGCGTGGCATCCGCACGCGTGGTTGCTATTGCTGCCAGTGATCGGTGCCGTGCTGATCGGCGGCGCTGGTGTATTCGGTACGCGTCGCGCGTTGAATGCCAGCCCATTGACGGTGTTACGCGAAGGTTGAAAACCAGCGCTGGCCAGCACGCCCGACGGCGTGCCGGCCAGCGTTTACTTCACATACTCGATACCCGTAATCCACCAGCACACCTCGCCGGTTGGCGTCTGCACCATGGCTTCATCGTCGACTTCCTTGCGCAGCAACGCCCGGGCCATCGGGGAGTCGATGGAGATGTAATCCATGCGCTCATAAATTTCGTCATAGCCGACGATCCGAAACCGCTTGGTCTCGCCCTGCTCATTTTCGATATCGACCCAGGCGCCGAAAAACACCTTGCCCTCCTGCTCGGGCATGTACTCCACCACCCGCATGTCTTCCAGGCGCTTGCGCAGGTAACGCACACGCCGATCAATCTCACGCAGCAGTTTCTTGTTGTATTGATAGTCCGCGTTCTCGCTGCGATCACCAAGGGACGCCGCCCAAGTCACCTTGCGGGTGGTATCCGGACGCTTTTCACGCCACAGGTAATCCAGCTCTTTTTTCAGCGCCTCATGACCTTCTTTGGTTATCAGCTTGGTACTCAAACGCGTGCATCCCCAGACAGTGTCCAATGGTGCCGATACGCCAAGGCGTCATGCCCTGGCGCCGGCCGGCTGGGGTTGATGATAAATGAACCCTGAAAAGTAGCCAGACCGTAGAACACATCAGCTTCAAGCCTGGCCGTCCAGGGTTTGATCAAGCTCCAGGAGTACACTCTGCAGGCGCTGGCGTATTCCCGCCACCTGCGACAGCGCCAGCGTCAACTTCTCAGCCTTCTGGCCAACCTCAAGGTTTCGCGCCTGCAACTGCGTTGCTTGTTGCTGCAACTCCTGGCTCCTTTCGTCCAGCTCACCCTGTTCCTGCTCGAGTCGTGCCTGCCACTGCGTTAGCATTTCCTCGCGCTCGTTCACCGCAAGTTGCTGTTGCGACAGCTCTTGGGCGACCTTTGCCAGGCTGGACAACGTGCTGTCTACCTCAACCAACGAGGCATGTTCCATCTTCGGCGCAGGTGGGCGCGGTGCAGGCGCTGCTTGCTCGACCTGAACAGGTGGCGCGCTGAGCTCGACGGGCACTGGCACTGGCTCTGGCGCGGGTTCTGGTTCTGGTTCTGGTTCTGGCTCTGGTTCAGGTTCTGGCGCAGGGGCTATCGCGGCGGGAGCCTCCAATGGCTGAGCCTGGGCCGGCTCTGAAACGGGCGGCTCGACGGGCCTGGCTGGGTTCGTGGCCCTGGGCGGCGAAATCATCTGCGACGAGAAGCGAATCGAAGGCACGATCAACGAAGCACTTTCGATGGCCGGCAGTACGGGTGCCGACATGCCCAGGGTAATGACCTTCATGACCAATGCCTTCTTGATGATCATCGAGTGATGGTCCTCAGGCCTGGCGGGCGGTAACTTGCAGCCTTTCAAATCAATGAAATGAAAAGGCACCGAGGATTCGATAACGGTGCCGTTCTTAGTCCCGGAAGCGGCGGCCACCATCAGGATTTGCTTGAACACTTGCATGGCAACTTGCAGGTCTTCCTTGGACTCGACCCCGCCGAGGAAGTACCGGTCGAGTTTCTTGCGTAGCGCCGCGATGTAGACCCTGGAGTTACCAGGTTCGGTCTCTTCATCCAGGCTATAGACCAAAAAATTGGAATCGGTCTGTGCAACGGCAAACCCACAAAGCAGTGCACCGTTGACCGGCGTGTCCTGACCGCTGCGTTCAAGAACAAGCGTGCGAAGAAGCATCATGATATTCAGGCCTTATTGCGAAAGAGTAAACCTTATATAAGCGCCAGATAAATACCCGGCCATTAACTAACCTCGGAACAACGCAATTGTTTCAGCAAGTTATCCGATTCGGCGTAGGAATTATCTGAGAAGTATGTCCCCTTGTTCCCAAGTCCAATGATTAAACGTATCTTTCTCGGCGCTTACCGTGCATGACGGTACAAGTTCTTACGCCTCGCAAAACTTATTCGGTAAAAAGATGCTCGAGATAAGCAGCCTGACAAAGCGTTTGGGTAAAAGAAACGTCATCACTAATCTCTCGTTCAGCGCTCAACGCCAGGAATGTATCGGCTTGTTCGGGGAGAGTGGCGCAGGCAAAACCACACTGCTGAATGTTATCTCCGGTTTGGCCAGCCCCTCGGCCGGGCATGTCACTGTCGAAGGCTTTGATACCCAGGCTCATCCTCTGCAAGCGCGAAGAGCCCTCGGCTATCAACTCCAGGACGGCCTTAGCCATCAAACGATGTCGGTCAAAGGCGTGCTCAATTTCATTGCCGCCGTACGCGGCTTCAGCGGTGCTGAAAAACGCAGCCGGGTTGATCGAGCAGCCATGCGCCTGGAATTATCACGTGTACTCGATGCACCGATCGATACGCTTTCCGTCGGTTTGAAGCGCAGAGTCGCTATCGCCCAGGCGATCCTGCACACCCCCGGCCTGCTGCTGCTCGATGAACCGATTGAGGGGCTGGCAACGGATCAACTGCTCAAGTTCAAGACCCTGATCCAGTCGCTGACCGAAGACATGACGGTCCTGATCGCCTCCCGGCATTGCGACAACCTGTCGAGCCTTTGCACGCGCGCCTTGGTTATCGCAGCAGGGCACCTTGTGGCAGACACCCCGCTGCCCGATTTGCAGCGCAACTCCCGGCATTACCGAGCTGTCACGCTGGCCGCAGAAACACCCCTGGATTTACTCGCCCTTGCCGTATTACCCGGCGTGGCAGGTATAGAAGAGGACCGGCATGCGCCCGGCACCGTAACGGTTCTGGCGATGCCCGGGCACGCCATCTACCCCCATATCAACGCACTTATCGCCAGCCGCGGCTGGAACATAACGTCACTGAATCTGGAGCCAGGTCGCCTGAACGAAGTCGTTCAGCATCTGAGCCACGAGGTCACTCTTTGAAACTGCTGCCTGTCATTTTCAAGCGCCAACTGGCCAGTTATGCCTGTACACCCAGCACGTACCTCGGTATTGCCGCGTTTCTAGTGTTGTGCGCCACCTTGGGGTTGTACACAAGCAAATGGCTGGAACAGGAAAGCGGCGACCTGCAGGTGTTTTTCCAATTGCACCCTTGGCTCTACCTGCTGCTGATTCCCATGTTGTCGACACAATTATGGTCGGACGAACACCACGCCGGCATGCGCGACATGATGAAAACCCTGCCTATCACCAGCGCAGAGCGGGTCATCGGAAAGTTTCTGGCTGCGTGGGTCGTGTGCGCAATCGCATTGCTGCTTACTTTCCCACTGGTAATCCTCGCCAACTACCTCGGCACCGCCGACAACCGTGTTATCGCTTCACAGTTTCTAGCCAGTTGGTTGCTGGCCGGCGCTTATCTTTCTGTCGGATGCTTTACGTCTACCCTGACCCACCAACGTTTGGCTGTCTTCCTGATAACGGTGGTGATGTTACTGGCCGCCAGCGGACTTTCATCGGTTCTCGACGCACTTGAGCATCAGGCGCCGATCTGGGTCGTAGACAGCCTGGTCTCGATTAACCCGATTTCACGTTTCGGGGCTATCGACAACGGCAAACTAACGCTGCATGACGGCTTGTACTACATCAGCATGATCCTTGCCTTTCTCTCGGCATCCACCGTCACGCTCAACTACAAAACCAGTTGAGAAGGAAAGCAAACGATGCGTTCTACTCTGAGTACGGGTATGACACTGGTGGTCATATTGCTGCTTTTCCTTGCATTCAATCTCGCGTGGGTCGGCAAACTACCGAATATCCGCTGGGACTTCTCACAGCAGAAAATCCACACGTTATCGCCCCCTGCGCGACAACTGCTTGCCTCTCTGGAACACCCACTGGATTTGTATTACTTCAACTCAAGTAATGACCCAAGAAGAAGCCAGGCAATAAACCGCTTCGGCGAACGAGTGGAAGATTTACTCAAAGAGTTCGAAAAAGCGTCAGCAACCATGATTAACCTACATGTTATAGATCCTACTCCTTATTCAGAGGATGCCTACAAGGCCGGCCTGTTCGGATTGGATGACAAGCAAGGCTTTCTTGGCCTCATCGGCACCCGCCCAGGCCAGCCCGCGCAACGTATCAATGTACTGCGCCTGGATGACGAGCCCTTGCTTGAGTACGAAATCAGCCATCTGATCCACCAACTGATGCACCCCGAGCCCCCCACCGTCGGCGTATTGACGGGGTTGGCATTGAACGCGTCCGGTGAACAGTTGCTGGCACAGATGCATCAGCATTTTGATCTGACAGGCCTGGCATCAAGCACTCCGACAGTGCCCGAATCGATCAAAACCCTGATGGTTGTGCACCCGCGCGCCCTGCCGGAACAAACCCTGTATGCAATTGACCAGTTTGTATTGAGGGGCGGCAAACTGATGCTCTTTATTGACCCGGTGAGCGAGGCCGAGACAGACGCCAAACCCGTCGACACAAGGCTGGACGGGCTACTGGCGGCTTGGGGCATACAGATGCCGGCGGACAAACTGCTGGTCGATCACGCATTTGGTTCAGGTGCGCCAGCAGTACTGCACCCGGCCAAGCTGAACCTGCCACGGCAAGCAATGGCGGCCAACGATGTGAGTGCCTGGAAACTGGATACAGTCATCGTATCAAGCAGCGGTGCGCTGTCGCGCGTGAGGAAAAGCCGCACCACACTCACGCCTCTGTTACAAAGCTCCAGGCGCTCCACCCTGCTGGACGCAGGCCGCTTTGCAGCAATGTCTGCAGACGACTTACTGGCTGAAGGGATACCGGCTGCCACGCAACCCAACGTGATCGCGGCGCGCCTCGAAGGCCCCGCCTACTCGGCCTTTCCAGACGGCATTGACGGGCAGCCTGCAGGCTTGCAAAAGGCCGCACAGATCGAGGTGGTGGTGGTCGCGGACACCGATTTACTGATGGACGCTGTGATCAACTCTGCGCCCAACAACAACGTGATGTTTATCTTGAACACCTTGGATAACCTTGCGGCTCCCGACGTGCTCGCAAGCATTCAACCCCGTGCAAGCAGCCAGTCCACCCACGCACTGGAGCAACTGCGCGAGGCGGCCGCACAGGCTTATGCACAAAAGGCCGGGGAACTGCAAAAACGGCTGGAGCAAACCGAGCAAGAATGGCAACGCCTGAACCCACCGAGTATTGGCTTCGGCACCCGTGCAGTGGACACCAATATCCAGTTGCAGGCGCTCAACAAGGAACGCCTGCGGCTGCCCATGGAGTTGCAGGCACTCAAGGTCCAGGCGTATGCATCGGTGCATCGAACAGAACGCAACCTCAAGCTGCTGATGATTGGCGCAGTACCGCTGCCGTTATGCCTGATCGCCTGTGCAGTGTTCCTCTACCACCGGCGTCGTCGATCGGCGGCTGTCGTTCACTGATCAGCCGTCAACGACGCGCAATCAGCCCTTGCCGGGCGATGCGCGTCAGTTGGCGGATCACCTCCTCGGCATCGCCCGCGCTGGGTGCCTGGATAACGGCAAGATCAAAGCTGTTGCTGGCAAAACGCGCCAGGGAGTCGCCATCTTCCACAAACTGGATCAGAAACGCTGAAGGGCGCCCGGTGCGGCGCGGCCATCCGTCGAGGTAACGCAGCAAGGTCGGCTGATGCTTGCCACCCAAGAGGATTTTGGGGTTGCGTTGAGTCAGGTCCGCGGTGATCGGAGCCAGGCGTATGAGGGGGCGTGGTGCATTCATCGTGTCGTGTCTCTGCCTCAAAAGTCTGCGGGCAGGTGAGAGGCAACACCGAACCAGCGCTTTAGCGGTATTTCGAAACCTGACTCTTGATGAGTGCATGCTTCTGTCGGGCTGCATTGAGTCCCAGTGGCGCCCCGCAATTAGCTGTTTAAATCGGCGCATGAGCAGCATCCTAGAGAAGCCGGTGGGGCGATGTCAAGAATCCCGAGCAATGAAAAAGCCCGCTCATGGCGGGCTTTTTCAGCAGGTAACGCGGGTCATCAGTGGGCGATGGCGCGGTCGACCGAAAGTTTGCCAGCACCTTCGAAGAGTACCGCCAACGCACCACCGAGCAAGGCCAAGGCGAACTCATAACCGTTGTTGGCCATGAACAAGCCGTTATGGATATGCACCGAGAAGATTGCCACCAGCGACAGGAAGGTCAGGCCCAAAGCCGCTGGGCGCGCCAGCAAGCCGATGATCAAGGCCAGACCGGCGAAGAACTCAGTACCGCCGGACAACACCGCCATCAGCGTGCCTGGGGTCAGGCCGAGGCTTTCCATGTATTGCGCAGTACCGGCCAAGCCGCCGCCGCCAAACCAGCCAAAGAGCTTTTGCGAACCGTGAGCGGCGAAAACGATGCCGACAAAAATTCGCAGGATGGTCAGGCCGTAACCGGCGCGAGTGGACAGAATACGAGTGATCAGTGGGCTCATGGAGAGAATCCTTTTCAAAGTAGGGGTTGGTTGGCCGCTATATTAATCGGATCAGACAATGATAAAAGCGCAAAAATCGCCTAATACTTATCGATAAAACCGATTATTTTCGTGAGGCAATTTTCGGCGCCGACGGCTCCAGGGATTCACGTTCCCGATCAAACGCCAAGTAATACTTGTTCACGCTATTAACATAGCTGACGCCGCCCATTCCCACCTGTTCCATGGCAATACGTTCGACCTGGAAGAACCACTGATTGGGGTTCAAGCCCCGCCGGCGAGCTTCTGCACGCATACCCTGGACCCGCTCCGGCCCCATGTTATAAGCCGCCAGCACAAAGGCCATGCGCTCGCGCTCGTTGAGTTTGGGGCTGGCGAAGAACTTGCGGCGGATCATCGCCAGGTAGCGCGCACCGGCCTGCACGTTGCTGTCCAGGCTCTCGATATTGTTCACCCCCACCCGCTGCGCCGCCGATGGCGTGATCTGCATCAGCCCGGTCGGCCCGCCGCTGTTGCGCGCGCCAGGGTCGAGTGCGGATTCCTTGAACGCCAGCGCGGCCAGGTTCAGCCAGTCCATGCCCTGCTCACGGGCGTGCTTTTGCAGCACCGGACGCAGTTTCTCCAGGCGCTGGCGGTCGGCGCGGGCCAGCGGGTTGCGCACTTGGTAGAGACGTCGATAGATCCGCTGGAACGCCACGTCCTGGTCGGACGGCGTGTGGTAAGTCTTGAGGAAGCGATCGATACTGGCCCGCAGCATCGAGGCATCCTGGCGCACAAACCAGTATTCGTCGCCCGGCTCGCTGATCACCACCTGCCGATCAAAACGCAGTTTGGGCAGGATTTTCGACCAGCGTTCGGCAATCGGTTTTTCAACGATGGTGAGGTGGAAGATCCCGGCCTGGACCATCTCCAACACATCCTCCACGGCCAGCGTCGGGTCAACCCACTCCACCTTTACCGGCGGGCGCTTGTGCAGCGCCAGTTGCTGGTTGACCTGATTGATCGCGTCCGCCGCCGCACTGCCGGTGGTCAACGCCAGGGTGCGCCCGGACAATTGCTCCAGCTTGGTAAACCGCCGCTCACCCTTCACGCCCACCAGCCATAGCGGCACACCACTGGCAATCGGGTCGCTGGTGCTGATTTTGTGCGCGGCCTTCACATCGAGTAATTCACCCGGCGCCACCAAGTCGCCTTCGCCACGGGCCAACGCGCCGAGCAATTGGTCCTTGGCCTTGGGAATAATCTTGAGATTGATTGCTTCTCCATCCCGGGCATGGCCGTTCAGGTATTGCTCGAAGGCTCGCAGACGATGGTATTCGACCCCGATGGCCTGGCCCTGGACCTCACCGGAACTGTTACGGCTCTGGTTGACCAGCACACGCAGGGTGCGGCTGGAACGGATCTGCGCCAAATCACGAACCTTGCCGGGCTTGGTCACTTCCAGCGGCCCGTCGAGACGTGCGACCGCCGCCATGGGCAGCAGTAACGTCAGGCACAACATAAGCAACGCCGAGGGTCGGATCATCCGCTCTCCGGAAAGAATACTGGCCAGCCATCTCGTGAAAGACGAGAAGCTGGAGGTCAGAAACAGAGCGCTTCAAGCGCTGGCAAGGCACGCAACGGTGGCGTCGGGGCAGGCGGCGGGCCAGCCACAATGTCACTTGCGACGTTCAAAGACAGCTATAACGCGTTGTAGTTCTTAGTTTTTCTTATAAATCTACAGCTCTGATATGCTTTCCGGCCGCAGGCGGAGCTAGCACCATGCAACTCATTGATATCGGCGTCAACCTGACCAACCCCAGTTTCGACGAGAGGCACCAGGCCGTTCTCGACCGTGCCTACGCCGCCGGCGTGCAACAATTGGTGCTCACCGGTACCAGCGTCGAAGGCAGCGAGCAAGCCCTGGAACTGTGCGTAAAACTCGATGACAGCGGCCAACGCCTGTTCAGCACCGCCGGCATCCACCCGCACTCGGCCAGTGACTGGAACGGCGACAGCGCCCAACGTTTGCGCGGGTTGCTCAACGAAAGCCGCGTGCTTGCGGTGGGCGAATGCGGGCTGGACTTCAACCGCGACTTTTCCCCGCGTCCGCAGCAGGAAAAAGTCCTTGAAGAGCACCTGGCACTGGCGGTTGAGCTGAAACTGCCGGTGTTTCTGCACGAACGTGACGCCAACCAGCGCCTGTTGGAGATCCTCAAGGATTACCGCGACCACCTCAGCGCCGCCGTGGTGCATTGTTTTACTGGCGAGCAACAGGCGCTGTTCAGCTACCTCGACCTCGACTTGCATATCGGCATCACCGGCTGGATCTGCGACGAGCGCCGTGGCACACACCTGCATCCGCTGGTCAAAGAAATTCCCCGTGGCCGCCTGATGCTGGAAAGCGATGCGCCGTACTTGCTACCGCGCACCCTGCGGCCGAAACCGAAAAATGGCCGCAATGAACCGGCTTATTTGCCCGAAGTGCTGCGTGAAGTGGCACTGCATCGCAATGAAACGCCGGAAGACCTGGCCGAGCACAGCACCGCCTGCTCCCGTGCGTTTTTTGGGCTGCCCTCGGTGGCAACGCAGGGTTCGACGTGAGCTCAGAAGCCATACCCGATTAAATGTGGGAGCTGGCTTGCCTGCGATGCAGGCACCTTGGTATGTCAGGTGTACCGAGTTGATGCCATCGCAGGCAAGCCAGCTCACACATGATGCGGCGCATTGACCCATGTCAAAAACGCTTTCCTGAGTAGCGGCACAATAATGGCACCTTGCCAATGCTGTTTCCGCTATCAGAGAAAACCTTCCATGGGTGCCTGGCTTAGCAATATCTCGCTGAAGTACAAATTCTGGGCCGTGAATGCGGTCGCTTTCATCACCACCTTACTGCTGGTGCTCTACGCCGTGCAGCTCGAGCAACAGGCCCGCAGCGATGCATCTCGGGCCTCGGCGCAGGCCCAGGCGCGATTACTCGGTGCCTGGCCGGCCAACACCCCATTACCCAAAGATGAACATTGGCTGACCTTTGCCCGCGGCCAAACCCCATCGTTGGCTGATCAGGATCTGTCCGCCTTGAGCACCGCCAGCGGTTGGGTCGAACTCAATCACATGCCCTTGCTCGGGGAAAACCCACTGATCGGTGCCGACGTCGTCACACGGGCCGATGGCCAACAGATCGCCGTGTTGGCCTATGGCCGCAGCCTCAGCCAGGTCTTCAGCGAACGCTTCGCCAACTACGCCGTGGCCGTGTTGATCCTCATGCTGGCGATGCTCGGTGCCTCGCAGTTGTTGATCCGCTTCCTGCTCAGCCAACTCAACACCCTCAAGGACGTAATGCTGCACGTGGAGAAGACCGGCGACCTGTCGGCCCGCGTGCCCCTGGCCTGCACGGACGAGGTGGGCCAGATGGCCAGCGCCTTCAACGCCATTCAGGCCGGCTATCAGCGCGTGGTCAGTACCGTGGCGCGCACCGCCCAGCAACTCGATGACGGCGCCGCGCGCCTGGCCAGCAGCATGAACGAGGTACAGCACGGCATGCTCGGCCAGCAAAGCGAAACCGATCAGGCGGCTACCGCCATCAATGAGATGACCGCCACCGTCTACCATATCGCTCAACATGCCGGCGCTACCCGCGACCTGTCCCAGACCGCCGACACCCTCGCCGGCAGCGGCCAGGAAGTGGTCACCCGGGTACAGCGCTCTATCGCCGGCCTGTCCACCGGCGTACAGCAGACGGCTGAAATGATCCAGAAACTCGCCGAAGACAGCCAGAAAATCAACGGTGTGGTCGGCGTGATCCACAGCATTGCCGAACAGACCAACCTGCTCGCCCTCAACGCCGCCATCGAAGCCGCCCGCGCCGGCGAAATGGGCCGTGGTTTTGCCGTGGTCGCCGACGAAGTACGCAACCTGGCCAAGCGCGTGCAAAGCTCCACCGATGAAATCACCCGCATGGTGTCGGCGCTGCAAGCCGGCACCCGCGACGCGGTGGACTTCATGCAGGAAAGCTCGTTCAAGGCCGACGACTGTGTGCAACAAGCCCAGGATGCCGGTGCCGCACTGGCCGAAATCACCAGTGCTGTGGCCCAGATGCGCGAAAGCAACACCCAGATTGCCGTGGCCGCCGAACAGCAGAGCCATGTGGCCGAAGAGATGAACCGCGCGGTGGTGAGCATTCGCGATGTGACCGAGAACACCGTGCAGCAGACGGTGGAGTCGGCCACCACCAGCAATCAGCTGGCGACCTTGGCCGGGGAGTTGAGCAAGGCGATCGGGCAATTGAAGCTATAAGCCAAACAAGGCTGGCTATGGCCTCCATAGCGAGCCTTGATTCGCCGTCCCAGGTGCCTGCGACCTAAACTTTGTCCATGTTGTTTCAACGGACAGAGGATTGATCATCATGGGCAAACGTCACCCCAACTTCCCCGCCTGGCAATGGCGCACTCAGCCACAGGCTCACCAGCACCCCACCAACCTGGGCCTGCAACTGATTGCCGTGCCTTTGCTGATCATTGGCTTTCTGTTGATGGTGTCTGGCGTATTCAGCTTCAGCCTGGCCAGTTTTGCCATCGGCGTCGTCGGCGTGTTGGCGGGCGTGGCGCTGCAACGCCACGGCCGCACGCTGGAAGCCCAGGGCAGCCAGCACTTCTGAGGCTCAGGCGAAGACCACCACGGTCTGGCGGCTGATGGCGATCAACTCGCCGCTCGGGCTCCACAGCGCGGCAGCGGCATGGCCGTAGCCGTCGCGGGCGTGCTCGATGTTGACGTAGTACTGGCACCAGTCAAGGGTGGTCAGGCTTTGCAGCGGCTGGATGAACTCGATGGTCCAGGTCAAGGTGCTGCCCGGCGCGGGCTTGGTCAGGTGCGGCAGCAAGGCCGGTGGCCAGGCGTCGACCAGAGCAAGAATATGCGACTCGGTCAGCGGCTCTTCCTTCACGTCCCCACGCAAACGCACCCAACCGCCCATGTCGCGGGATTTATTACCGGTAAACGGCAGGCCGCCGACACTCCAGCGCATCGCCAAATGACGCATGAATTCGGGGGTAACGCCCTTGATATAGGGCAGTTCCTGGCACTCATCCCAGTGTTTGAACACCGGCGGCGCTCCGCTCGACACATCAATTACCGACTCACGGGCCGCGCCAAAGCTGGCTTGTACCAAGGTCGCCACTTCGCCGTTCTGCACCACGCGGCCGAGCAACTGGCTGACCGCCTTGCCTTCGCGCAGCACTTCGACTTGATAACTGGCGGGCACATCCGGCGCTACCGGGCCGACAAAGGTGATGGCCAGCGAGCGCAAAGGCCGATCCGCCGGCACTTGGGCGCGCAAGGCTTCGTATTGCAAGGCAGCCACCAGGCCACCAAAGGTTGCGCGGCCCTGCGCCCACTCGGCAGGGATGCTCACTTCGAGCGGGTTGTTACGGGCGGCATCGAGCAAATCACAAAAGCGCATGGCAACCTCACATCCAGAAAACCGATGTCGGGATCTTAACCAGCAGGTTGAGCAGGCACAGCGCCTATTCCGGCCAAAAGCCGGACCGGTTTAGAAACAATCCGCGCTGAGCTTGTCCAGCACCCGATCCGCCTGGCCTTCAGCCTTGGCCATGGTGCGCTGCCAAACCGCAACACACGGCTGCAGGTCGGGTTGATGTTCAGCCTGGGCCAGCCATTGCCAGCAATCGTGCCAATCGCCCAGGGCGCCTTGCGCTTGCTTGAGGCGTTGCATCGCCTTGGCCGGCAGTTTGTCCAGTTCGGGGTAGGCTTCGGCCGCGTAGCGCACGCGCTTGATCAGCAGGCGCAGACGGTGGCGGTCATGATCCGGGTCTTTGAGGGCGTCATCGAGTTTCTGCGACTGCTTGGCCAGACGCTTCTCGATCCGCGGGCGCAGGCCTTTGAGCAGTCTCTGGTGTTGGGAGGCGCGGATAAACCGCGGGAAGGCATCCAGGATCAGCAGCAAATGCGCGAGTTCCGGGCTTTGCGCCACCTGGCGGTAAGCATCGGCCTGCAAACGCAGGCGCCGGTCGGCCGCCGCGTGATGGCCGTGCTGCTGCAAATACGCCGCCAGCACCTCACGGTCACGCAACGGCGTGGTCAATTGGCCGACCGTGCTGGCGGCCAATTCCAGCTGCTCGACACCCGGTAGCCCACGCAAGGGGCGCAACAAACTGCGTAGGCGCCGCACGGTGGTGCGCAGGTCATGCAAGGCTTCATCGTCGGTAACGGCGGCGAGGCGAGCCTGGCAGCTCAGTAACCCTACTTCCAGGCCAATGACCTGAGCGACTAACTGATCAACCAGCGCTGACATCCCTTCCCCCTTAACGATGAAACCCTAGTCGCCGCTTACCGATCAACGCCCGGCGCGGGACTCACGAATGTAGAAGCGCGCTTTCTCGGCCTTGTTGGAACAGCCTTCAAACGCTTCGAATTGCTGCTGGGTCTTGGCGCCGGTCAACAGCGACAAAGCCTTAGAGTAGCTCACGGTGCCGGCAAAGCCTTCGGCCTTGGCCAAATCCAACTCGTGCCAGGCCGCATCCAATTGCGTGCCACAGCTGTCGCGGTATGCGGTTTTGCCGGCACAACCGGCCAGGGCCAACACGATCACAGGCACACACATCCAGGCTTTCATCAATGACACCTCAAATATAGAAAAACAGTCGTAGGCTGTAGACGTTGCCTCCAAGGAAAAGTGCCTTGGGGGCCGCCTGAAATCAGAAGTGTCCATTCAAAAGTGCTTTCAGCAGTGCCTGCTCAGAAATGCCTACCGCCAGAGCATACCCGAGCGTAATGGCTATTCTGGAAAAATATTTTGATGCCCTCGGCCGGTAAGCGCATTGTGGGCCACTGTTTTGCGAAGGATCAGCTCATGAAAAAACGTGTTGCCTTGGTGCTCGGCTCCGGCGGCGCCCGCGGTTACGCCCACATCGGCGTGATCGAGGAAATCGAACGGCGCGGCTACGACATCGCCTGTATCGCCGGCTGCTCCATGGGCGCCGTGGTCGGCGGGATCTACGCCGCCGGCAAGCTCGACGAATACCGCAACTGGATCGAGAGCCTCGACTACCTGGACGTGCTGCGCCTGGTGGACGTGAGCTTTCGACTGGGGGCGATTCGTGGCGAAAAAGTCTTCGGGCAAATCCGCAAGATCGTCGGCGAGATCAATATCGAAGAACTGCGGATTCCCTACACCGCCGTGGCCACCGACCTGACCAACCAACAGGAAATCTGGTTCCAGGAAGGCTGCCTGCACCAGGCCATGCGCGCTTCGGCGGCGATTCCCAGCCTGTTCACGCCGGTGATGCAAGGCAACCGCATGCTGGTGGACGGCGGCCTGCTCAACCCGCTGCCGATCGTGCCGGTGGTGTCGAGCCATTGCGACTTGATCATCGCAGTCAACCTCAACGCCACCAACCAGAAGCACTACCACCTGCCAGTGATCCAGCGCCCGCCGGCGTTCAAGAGCCGCTTCAACAGCTTGGCCAAATCACTGGGTTCGCACCTGCCGTTTCGGCGCAAACAGGCCGAGCAACTGATGAAGCTGGAACAGGAAGCCTTGCAGTCCCAGGCCGCCGAAATCAACCCGTGGCTGGAGTCGGCCGAACCCGAGGCCCAACAACCTGCGGCCGCCCCGGAAAAACAAGGCGCACCGAAGTCCGCGACCGGCTCGTTTATTATCGATAACGTCGGGCCGGCGTCACTGCTGGACCTGATCAACCAGAGCTTCGAAGTGATGCAGACCTCGTTGGCGCAGTACAAGATTGCCGGTTACCCGCCGGACGTGCTGATCAACGTGCCGAAGCGGGTGTGCCGTTTTTTCGAGTTCTACAAGGCGCCGGAGTTGATCGCGTTGGGGCGCGAAATTGCCAGTGATACCTTGGATCGGTATGAGAGTGAGCAACATTGAGATAGGCGGCGTGGTTGATGGCCCTATCGCAGGCAAGCCAGCTCCCACCTTTGAATGTATTCACAAATCAAAAGGTGGGAGCTGGCTTGCCTGCGATGAGGCCCGTTCAGGCACTGCAACATTCAGGCATTCAACAACCGATACCCCACACCCGCCTCGGTCACGATAAACCGTGGCTGGGTCGGATCATCCGCCAACTTCTGACGCAGATGGCCCACCACAATGCGCAGGTAATGGCTGTCTTCAGTATGGGTCGGCCCCCAGATATCCTTGAGCAATTGCTGCTGGGTGATCACCCGCCCAGGATGCCGCGCCAGTTGCGCCAGCACCGCGTATTCCTTGCGGGTCAGGGCCACCTCGGCACCGTCCAGCAGCACCCGGCGATAGGCCAGGTCCACGGTCAACGGGCCGAAACTCAACGCCGCTTCCTGAGCTTCTCCCGCCGGCGCCTGGCGCAACAAGGCGCGCACACGGGCAAGAAATTCCTGGATGCCAAAGGGCTTGGTCACGTAGTCATTGGCGCCGCTGTCCAGGGCTTCGACTTTTTGCACTTCGCTGGCGCGCACCGACAGCACCAATACCGGCACCGTCGACCACTCACGAAACTCGCGCAACACTTGCTGGCCGTCCATGTCGGGCAGGCCAAGGTCGAGCACCAGCAAATCCGGTTTGCTCAATGCCGCTTGGGCCAGGCCCTCGTTGCCGGTGCCGGCCTCGATCACCTTGTAGCCCTGGGAGGCCAGGCTGATACGCAGGAATTTGCGGATCTGCGGTTCGTCATCAATGACTAAAATCGTCGCGGTCTGGCTCATGGTGTCCAATCAAAATCCGTGGAAAAAAGAGGGTAGCTCAAGGCTCGCGCTCCGGGCCAGGTTGCGTCGGTAACGGCAGGAACAAGCTGATGCAGGTGCCGCGCCCTTCTATACCATCCTCGACGCGGATATGCCCGCCGTGTGCGCCCACCATGCCCTGGCAGATCGCCAGGCCAAGGCCTGTGCCCTGCCCGCCGCGATCACCACGGGCGGCGGTGTAGAACATATCGAAAATCTTCGCACGCTCGTCCTCGGGGATCCCCGGCCCCTCGTCGGCCACGGCAAAAAACAGCTGCTCATCGGCCACGCCGGCACTCACCTGCAAACGGCCGTGGGGCGGTGAAAACCGCGCGGCGTTTTCCAGCACATTGACCAAGGCCTGCTCGATCAACGCGGCGTGCACATACAGCAACGGCAACTGCGCCGGCACGTCGGTGTGTACCTGCAACGGCGCCAGTACCGCGCGCAAGCGGCCCAGGGCGCTGC